>JAKBCQ010000327.1 GCA_021807585.1 Planctomycetota bacterium
GACCCCACTTTCTTGCGAACCATCCTTTATATGGAGATCGCTCGCCGTTACTTCGCCGCGCCCAAGGCCAACTTCATGCGTGTGGTGATCAACGGCGAGTCTTGGGGCGTCTACGCCAATCAGCAGGAGTTCGACAAACGTTTTGTTCGCGATCATTTCCACACCGCCAAAGGCGCTCGCTTCCGCTCGCCCGGTCGCTCCAGCAACGGAGCATTCGGATATCTTGGTAATGACATGGCTATATATAAGCAATTCTATGCATTGCGCGGCGAAGATGATCCGAAGGCGTGGAGTGATCTGATCCGGCTTTGCAAGCTGCTCAACCAGACTCCTCCCGAAGCGCTCGTCAAGGCGATCGAACCGTTGCTCGATATCGACGGCGCGCTCGCTTGGTTGGCTCTCGACAACGTCGTGGTCAACGACGACAGTTATTGGCACGACGGTAACGACTTCGCGGTGTATCAGGATCCTCAACGCCGTTTTCACCTCGTGCCGCACGACGTCAACGAAGCCTTCCGCCCGGTCAAGATGCGATCGGGGGGTGACGGTCTTCGTATCGATCCGTTCACCAACATGACCAATAAGGACAGGCCGTTGCTAAAACTGCTCGTCGCGCCCGAGCTGAGGACTCGGTATCTCCGCCTCGTCAAGGAAATGGCCGAGAATTGGCTCGATTGGGCGAAACTGGCGCCGATCGTCGAGCGCTACCGCGCCCTGATCGCAGCCGATGTGTCGACCGACACACACAAGCATTTCTCCACAAATGAATTCGATACCGGCGTCTACGGCGTGGGAGACGGATCACCCGCCGCGGCCTTGACGCTCAAGGGCTTCTGTGAGCGGCGCCGGGCCTATCTCTTGAACCTTCCTGAAATCAAGAAGCTGGACCAAGAATGACCGTTCGTCGCCCTGGAAAGGAGTAAGTATTGATGTCCGTCGCCAAACAGACCGCGACCGTTTTCGCCACAACGTCGCTGATCCTGGCGGTGGCCGCGTATGTCTCGGGCCAAGCCGGCGGGCCGGGCCGGCTCACCGGCGGAGGCGCTGTACTACAAAAGCTCGAGCTCGTTACGAAGTTCGATAAAGACGGCGACGGCCGCCTCAACTCCTCGGAACGCCACGCGGCGCTCAAGTTCCTGGAAGCCCATCCTGAAATCCGCAAGAAGGGCCGAGGACCCGTGGGCGGTCCCAAAAAACCTCCGCCCCCCGGAATCAAGCTTACCCCGGCCGACGTGAAGACATACCCCGCATCCGTCTCCTTGTTCGATCCCGACGCCCTGCGTACCCTCTTCCTCGAATTCGACGACCAAGATTGGGAGAAGCAACTGTCGGCTTTCCATCGGACGGATGTCTTGCTGCCGGCGAAGTTGATCGTCGACGGCAAGACCTACCGCGACGTGGGCGTTCACTTCCGCGGCAACAACTCGTTCAGCATGGTGAGCGACGGCTGGAAACGCTCGATCAGCCTGGCGTTCGATTTCGTCGACCCGAAACAGCGTGTCGGCGGCTATCGCGGGTTGCACCTCTTGAATTGCAACCAGGACCCCACGATGCTGCGCAGCGTCCTTTATTGCGAGGCGGCCCGACATTATTTCCCGGCGCCCAAGGTGAATTTCCTGCGGGTCGTCATCAACGGCGAGAACTGGGGCGTTTATGCGAACCAGCAGAAATTCGACAAGGAATTCGTCCTGGATTTTTTCCACACGACAAAGGGCGCGCGCTGGCGATCACCCAACAACTCGACGCACGGCGGATTCGGCTATCTGGGAGAGGATATCGCCGCCTACAAACGCTGGTACTCCGGCAAGAGTAAAGAGGACCCGAAAGCCTGGGCCGACCTGGCCCGTCTCTGCAAGGTCGTCGACCGGACACCCCCCGATCAACTCGCCAAGACGCTCGAGCCGATTCTCGATCTCGACAACGTCCTGGCGTTTCTGGCGCTCGATTGCGCCGTCATCAATAATGACGGTTATTGGAATGACGGCAGCGATTTCTCTATATATGAAGACATAAATGGACGTTTTCACCTGCTCCCGCACGACGCGAACGAAGGCTTCCGACCCGCGGGCCGCGGCGGAGCGGGCGTGAAAGTGGACCCGTTCGTCGCCGTCGACGACGTCGATAAGGCGCTCCGCCACAAGCTGTTGGCCGCGCCCGAACTGAGGACGCGGTATCTCCTCCTCATCAAGGACATCGCCGAGAATCGGCTCGACTGGGCGAAACTGGCGCCGATCGTCGAGCGCTACCGCGCCCTGATCGCCGCCGATGTTGCGATCGACACGCATAAGCATTTCTCGACCGAAGAGTTCACCACCGGCGTCTACGGCGTGGGCGACGGATCACCGCCGGCGGCCTCGACGCTCAAGGGCTTCTGCGAGCAACGCCGGGCCTATCTTCTCAACCATCCCGACATCAAGAAGTTGGAGTTTCAAACACCTGATAAAACGCGATGAACCGACCGTTACGTCGACCGTTCGACCTATACGACGAAACAGATATCCGATCTCAAAGCAGGCGCGGCCGGGATTGTACCGTCGGATCGATGAGTAAGCGGTTTGAGTGGGCGGGATTGTGCCGCAATGGTTGATGCGCCGCACGTTCGCCACGGCGGCGATCCGTCGGTCGCCTCACACTAAAATATCGCGACGCTTCGATACCGCTTGGACCGCGGCGACGCCGGCCGTCGCGAGGAAACGCCGCACAATGAAGAATCTATCCTTACATATCAAATGGATATTGATTCATTGGGAGCTCGCGGCGCGGATCGCCTCGGCGACGGTCTTCACGCCGATCGGTCGTTTGTCGTTGAACGGTCCGTCCGAGCTCCCCGCGGGCCAGTCGGCCGAATCGGCGTATTGGCCGTCGTCCTTGTATTGTCGTTTCAAACGAGCAATCTCGGCCTTGAGCTCGCCGAACACCTTCGCGACCTCGGGACGCTTCGCCTCGGCGGGGTCGAAAAGCAAATTGTGCCGCTCGTTCGGATCGCCGACGAGATCGAACAACTCATAAGCGTTCTTTTTCCAATAATAAATCAGCTTATGCGTGGCCGTGCGTACGCCAAGGTGCGCCGCGGTGTCGTGATCTCCCGGGTCGTGATAATAGCGATAATAAATCGACGTTCGCCAATCCGAAGGCGATTCTCCCCGCAACAGCGGAACGAGCGATCGCCCCTGCATCGAGTCGGGAATCGGCAAGCCCGCGAGATCGAGAAACGTCGGCGCGAGGTCGATGTTCGCCACGAACCGGTCGGGAGCGATCGCGACCTTCACCCCCGGACCTCGCGCCAAAAGCGGAATGCGAAGGCCGGGTTCATACATGAATCGCTTGTCATAAAGACCGAGATCGCCGAGATACCAGCCGTTATCGGCCGAATAAAAAACGACGGTGTTCTTCGCCGTCCCCGTTCGGTCGAGATGATCGAGAATCTTGCCCACCGAATCGTCGACCCCCTGCACGCACGCGAGATAATCTTGCATATATCTTTGATATTTCCACTTGATCAGCTCTTTGCCCGTTAGCGTTTTCTTCGAGCCGTCGGGGGCTGCGATTTCGAGCTCCATCGGTTTGACGTTGAGCCATCGGGCGCGTGCGGCGCCTGTGAGATCGGCGGGGGGTTCGAGTTTGAGATCCCTGCGGGTCAGATCTTTGGCGACGGTTTGCCGGTTCGCGGGAAGGCCCGCGGGACGCGTTTTGTAATCGTCCCAAAGCGTTTCGGGTTCGGGGATCACTCGATCTTTGAACAGCGCCTGATTGCGTTTATCGGGCTCCCAGTCGCGATGAGGCGCCTTTTGGTGAAGCATGAGGAAGAACGGTTGATCCCGCGGCCTCGTTTCGAGCCACTCGATTCCGAGATCGGCGGTGATCTCGGTGCAGTGCCCCTCGATCGTCAGCTTGCGACCCGGTACGAGGAACGTCGGATTCCAGTACGATCCCTGACCGGGGAGGACGATCCAACGGTCGAATCCCGTGGGATCCGAGCCCAAATGCCACTTGCCGATCACTCCCGTGTGATACCCCCCCGCCTGAAGCCTTTTGGCGACATGATCGCGCGCGCCGTCGAATCGATTGAAAACCGGAACTCCATTTAGATGTGAGTACATTCCTGTAATCAAAGTCGCTCGGCTCGGCGTGCAGATCGAATTGACGACGAACGAATTCACGAATCGCGCTCCGCCTTGCGCCAGGCGGTCGATGTTCGGCGTTTTGTTCACCTTCGAGCCGTAAGCCGAGATCGCGTGTTGAGCGTGATCGTCGGAGAAGATGAACAGGATGTTGGGTTTCTCGGCGGCGCGGACGAACGGCGCCGCGAGAAGAACCGCGAGGATCGTCGATAAAGAGCGTTTCATATTCATAATCTTAATCCCATATGATAAAAAGCGAAAATAAGAAAGGCGTGAATCGATAGATATCGATTTTCGCGGGGTCGAACGATCCTCCCGCATTCGCCGCGGCGGGCTCGATCGGGTTCGCGAGTTTGGGCGGAACGCGATTCGCGACGGAGTCGTCGATCACCGGGAAAATGCTCCTTGGGTATTAAGGTGCGGCGCGATCGCCGAAGTTCGGATAAACAAGCGCCTGGGTTTTACCTTCGAGCACGGCGACGGCGTGGACGAGTATGTGTTGCGGGGTATACGAACCGCCGGGAGCGGGCTTGGCGGCCGCGAGCGCGCGTTTCATCGCGGGAAGCGCGGGTCGGGCGCTCTCGCCGAGCCGATCGAGCACGTTGGCCGCGTGTTGAATCCAGGCGGGGTGTGCGTCGTCGCGCAACACGCGTTCGAGAACGGGGAGGGCCGTGTCAAGATCGCCGATCCGAGCGAGCGCCTCGGCGACCGCGACGGCGACCGCGCCC
>JAKBCQ010000328.1 GCA_021807585.1 Planctomycetota bacterium
TATCCTCAACACGCCGAGGTCGATCGAGGCCGCGGCGGCCGAACTTGGGATCGAGCCCGATGCGCTCGAACGCGAACTTGCGCAATCGCGCGCCGATCTTTTGGCGGAACGCGAGAAACGCGTTCCGCCGGGGAAGGATACGAAGATTCTGGCGTCGTGGAACGGGCTGATGATCGGTCCGCTGGCAGAGGCGGCGCGGATTCTCGGCGAACCTCGCTATCTCGCCGCGGCGCGCCGCGCCGCGGCTTTCGTCGTCGAAAAGATGACCGACGACGACGGAAACGTGTTTCACGTGTTCGGCGGCGGAATCGCTAAAATCAAAGGATGCCTTGATGATTACTCCTATATGGTCGACGGTTTGACTAGGCTGTTCGAGTGCGGCGGGGGGATCGAATGGCTGGCGGCCGCGAGCGAGTTCGCCGAGCGGATGATCGCCGATTTCGCCGATCGCGAAGACGGAGGATTTTATTATACGGGCGTCAATCATGAACGCTTGATTTCTCGTCAAAAAGACGTCTACGACAACGCGACTCCGGCTTCGAATGCGACCGCGGCGACTTGCTTGGCTCGGTTGGGAGCGATTACGGGGCGGGACGATTTTTCGTCGCTTGCGCGGGGGACGTTGTTCGCGGTTCAGGCGGTGATGGAGCATGCTTCGCCCGCGGCGGCGCAAAGCTTGATCGCGCTTGATATCGAGCTCGCGGCGATGCGCGAGGTCGTGGTCTTCGGCGGCGACGACGACGACGAATTCGACACGGCTTTGAACGTAATCCACGCGCGATTCGATCCACGACGCGTCGTCGTCCCCGAGCGTCGGGGGGATCTCGTCAAGCTCGTCGAATTGACGCCGCTCGGCGCGGGAAGGAGTGCGTTTGGAGGTCGATTGACGACATACGTTTGCGAAAATCACATTTGCCGGCGCCCGATCGAGGGCCTTGCGGCGCTTGAGGCCGAGATTTCGGGACGCTCTTGATCACGGACGAGGGCCCGACCTGATCGATCAGCCGCCGTTGAGCGCTGCGACCGGGGCGGTCGGGATCGCGCGGTGAGGCTTTCTTCCGTCAAGAAAGCGTGATCGCTTCGGTTTCGTCGAGTTTGGTTTTGCCGCGATCGCGTTTTTACCGTACAGTATCATGGTACGAGCGATGGACCGGAGTTCGGTTCGGCGTTTTGAGATTAGGTGGAAAACGAGAATCAGCGATGAATTCGGCGCGCGAGACCGTCGATTCGGAAGACATGGAACCCGCCTCTCCGGCGGACCGAAACGGCGCGCAAGCTCCTGATCTCACGGGCGTTACGCTCGGCGATTTTCAGGTGGAGAGTTTGATCGGGCAGGGGGGGATGGGGTCGGTTTATCTGGCGCGGCAGATCAGTTTGAATCGTCCCGTGGCGATCAAGGTGCTCAAGCCCGATTTGATTAAGAATCCGAATTACCTGGCTCGGTTCGAGGCCGAGGCGTGGGCCGCGGCCAAGCTCAATCATCCGAACGTGGTGCATATTTATGCGTTCAGCAGTGTCAACGACATACGTTTTATTGCGATGGAATATGTGGAGGGAACGAATCTCCGCGATTATTTAAGGAAGAAGAAGCGGATCGAGCTTCCTCTGGCGGTTTCGATCATGAAGCAGGCCGCGATGGCGATCGGCGCGGCTGGGGAGTTGGGGCTGATCCACCGCGACATCAAGCCCGAGAATCTTCTTCTTAAGCGGAACGGGCTGGTGAAAGTCGCCGATTTTGGTCTTTGTCGCGATATCGAATCGGACCGGATGCATTTGACGCAACCTGGAATGACGATGGGGACTCCGCTTTACATGAGTCCCGAGCAGGTGCAGGGGCACCCGATCGATCATCGCAGCGATCTGTATTCTCTTGGTGTAACATGCTATCACATGTTGGCGGGATCGCCGCCGTTCAAGGGGGAGTCGTCGCTGGCGATCGCGCTGAAGCATGTGAAGGATAAGCCGATCGATTTATCGGTTCATCGTCCCGATCTGCCGGTGGAATTCACACGGATCGTGATGAAATTGATGAACAAACGTCCAGAGGATCGGTATCAGACGGCGGGGGAGATGCTGCGTGATCTGGCGCGGGCGCGGGACGGTGCGTCACCTTCGGTCGCGGCGGCGGCGATCACCGACGCGTCGACTTCGGCGGTCTCATCGCAGGCGATCGCGCGGGGGGCGGATTCGGGGACGGGATCGAGTCGAGGCGGCTGGTCGCGGTTTGTTCCTGGGAAACGGGGTCGGATCGCACTGGTCGTCGCGGCGGGTTTGTTGGGGATGGTGATCGGCTGGATGAGTCGCGCCGAGGATTTGACGACGGCTCGCCCCGTGACGGAGGAGGCGAATCCTCCTGGGCTTTGGCTGACGCCCGAGTGGTCGACGATGATCCCGCGGATGGCGAACGCCGAGCGTCAGTTTCATTACGCGCAAATCACGGCGACGCCGGAAGAGCGAGAAGCCGCGTGGCTTTCGGTTCCGGGTTATTTTTATCGAAGTCCCGCCGAGCGAATCTGGTCGTTCAAGGCTTATGCGCATCTGGGCAGGGATCTTTTGCTCCGGGGCGACCAGACGACGTTACGGTCGATTTCGAAAGAGCTCGAGATCGAACCTTCGAATCGACCCGACGATAAGGAATTGGCACGGCTTTACTCGGCCGCGGCGTGGGCGTTGGACGACGATCTCGAGGGGGTTGCGGTGCAGTTGGGCGAATACGAGAACACCAAGCCCGAATCGGTCAACGCGGTTTTGTTGCCGCTTCTCGCCGAGATTCTCCATGTCTGTTTACGGAGCAGATCGATCAACGATTCGGGGGATCTTCAGCGTTTTAGAAGTCTTGAAACAAAATTTGTTCGAATGATGCCGAGTGAGTTTTCGCCGAGTCCGACGCGACCGAATCGGCGGAACGGTGATCGTTAGCGATTTGGCGGTCGGGTTGAACGAGACGACACGAGGCGAAACGAAGGGTTCGGTGTCGATCGCGATGGGACACGTGGGGTAGGGGAGGCGCGGAAGGATATGGCGATCTTGAAGATGGTGACGGGAGAGCCCTCGGGGCAGTGCGTCGAGCTCAAAGGGGACGTGACGGTGATCGGTCGCGCGCCCGAGTGCGAGATCGTCCTCGACCCCAATGGAGTGAGCCGGAAGCACGCCGAGATTCATCGCGAGGGGGACAATTTCCGGATTATCGATTTAAAATCGCGGAACAAGACGCGTGTCAATGATCTGGTGCTCGAGCCCGGCAAGGGGCGGCTGCTCGAGGAGGGGGATCGGATCAACATTTGCGACGTCGAGTTCGTGTATCACCACGACCCCGCGGTCGCCGCCGCTCCGCCGCGCGACGACCGCGAGATCGTCGTGACCGAGGGGATCGGAGGATCGGCGTACAATCATATAATGGACGCCTCGCGGGCTGCTGCGGTCGTGTGCGCGATCCGTCCCGAGGTCAAGTTGGGAGCGATTCTTGAGATCACGCGTAATTTATGTAGTGATCTAAATATCGATACTGTCGCCCCCAAGGTGCTCGATTCCTTGTTCGAGATTTTCCCCCAGGTCGAGCGCGGGTTTCTGGTGCTGCGCGAGGAGAATTCGCATCGGCTGTTGCGGAAGGCGTTCAAATATCGGTCGCGGACGCCGTTCGGCCGGCGCTCGGCGCTCGGCGCGACAACGTATGAAGACGAAGCGCCGATGAGCATTAGTAGATCAATCATCAATCACGTGATCGAGCAGAAGAAGGCGATCCTCAGCCAGGACGCGGGGGCGGATTCGAACTTGCCGACGTCGGCCTCGATCGCCGATTTGAAGATTCGCTCGATTATGTGCGCCCCTTTGCTCACGCCCGACGGCGACGTGCTGGGGATTTTGCAGCTTGATACGAGCGATCGCAAACAGTTCCACCAGGAGGATCTCGACGTTCTGGTCTCGGTTGCGGGACAGGCTTCGATCGCGCTCGAAAACGCGCGAATGCATGAGAGCTTAATTGCGCGAGATCGGCTTGATCGCGATCTGCAACTGGCGCAGCAGGTGCAAAAGCGGTTTTTGCCGCAGACGACTCCGAAGATCGCGGGATTCGAGTTCTTCGCGCATTATTCGCCGGCGTTCGAGGTCGGCGGCGATTATTACGATTTCGTGCCGCTTCCCGATAATCGGCTGGCGATCGCGGTGGGAGACGTCTCGGGCAAGGGGGTCGCCGCGGCGCTGATGATGGCCAAATTCTCGGGGGATACCCGCTATTCGATCCTCACCGAGAACGCTCCCGCACCGGCGGCTTCGCGGTTGAACGATCTCTTGCTCGCGGCGGGGATTGAAGAAAAGTTCATCACCCTCGGTCTTACGGTTCTTGATATTGATCGTCGTGAATTCGATCTCGCGTCGGCGGGGCATCTTCCCGTGCTGGTTCGAAGGGCCGACGGAACGGTCGAATCGATCGGCGACGAGATCACCGGTTTGCCCCTTGGAATCGAGGAAGATCTTAATTATCATCAAGTGAAGGTCGCTTTAAATCGAGGCGACGTCGCGGTCGTTTACACCGACGGCGTGACCGACTCGCGCAACACCCGCGACGAACTGTTCGACACCAAAGATAATCCCAGGCTTAGCCGCCGTCTCGCCGAGACGCACGGCGGTCCCGAGGCGATCGGCAAGGCGCTCGTCCAAACGCTTCGCGAATTTTCGGCGGGACACTACCAGGCCGACGACATCACCCTCATCTGCTTCGGGCCGACCTGAACAAACCGATTTCGGATCGAACCAATACCGCAACATCGGCATGATCGAAAGACGTCAAACCGTGTTTTCGATTTATCATGCAGTTATTTTTTCTCCTTATTAAATAG
>JAKBCQ010000329.1 GCA_021807585.1 Planctomycetota bacterium
ACGCCGATCCCCGTCGGCGAAGCCCAGCCGTAAATCATCGTGTTCAGATGCGCCGGCCTCACCCTGCCGAACGTCAGCCACGAAGCTCCGTCAAGAAATTCGGGCGTGTGCAACTTGATCGAGGCGAGCATCGCCAAAATCGACCCCGCGAGCAACCAAAACACCCCGCCCGTAAAAAAGGTGAGAACAGGCACGCGCGTGGATTCGTCGACGCGCGATCGCCGCCGCGCCGCGCGTTCGGGATCGATCGGTCGCTCCCCCGCCAGATCCCGATCGGACGCGCGACCGTTCGCTTTGCCGCCGCGGGGGGCGGGAGACGCGGGAGACGAACTCGATTCTCGCCGCGGATCACTCATGATCGTTTCGTTGCGCCTCCGGCGGGTTTCGGTCTTTGTCCGGGGAACGAATCGGTCACTCGTCCGATCGGCTCGTCGGCGTCAAAAATCGAAGTCGCTCCTCGTTGAAAATTCTCGAGCTGACCCTTCCGCATCGCCCACGCAAGCGCGACGACCGCCGATCCGCCGAAAAGCAAAGCCGACGCAGCGAAGACGACGTAATTGAGTGTCATGGCTTGTTCACGCTTTCTTGTTTTTTCGTTTGACCGCGTTCCACCGACTTCAACTTCGCCGCCGATTCGGCGTAAAGCAGCATCGCTCGATCGATCGGCACGCCGACGATCTTTTTCTTGGCGTCGACCAATCGATACGTCGAGAGAACCTCGTCCTCGCTCGCACGAAGCTCTTTGAGCCTTTCGGCGGGGGGCTTCTCCTCGATCGGCTTGTTCCGCTCGCCCGCGGTGAGCGCGTACATCAAAAGCACCAACGCCACGAACAACAACAGGCTCACCGCCACCCCCGCGAGCGTCGCAATCGGCCAGGGCTTGGGAGGGGGATCGATTTCGTCTTCGATCGCTTGAACCGTCTGAGTTGACATCAAATATCCCCTTTCATCGGCTTATGTGTTCCTGAAAGCGATCGATTCAGCGAGCGCGGGATCGCCCGAAGGGACGAGCGCACATCGTTCGCAACCGCGACACACAAGCGCCGCCAATCCCGCGCCGAGCGCGACCGTCGTCGATACGTCGAGCCAAGAAATCACCGGCGCCGCGGGCGTCAGGTTCGGCATCACCATCCAATACAAATCCAGATAATGAAACGCGAGCAACCACGCCGCAACCCCCGCCATCACCGCGCGGCTACGCTTCGTCGTCCGCGGCATCAAAACAAAAAACGGAATCACAAAATGACCGAAGATCAACAAGTAATTCCAGCCGTTCCATCCGGGAACACGCCGATTCAGATACCACGCGGTCTCCTCGGGCAAATTCGCGTACCAGATCAGAAAATACTGCGAAAACGCGATATAAGCCCAGAAAATCACGAAGCCGAACGTGAGCTTGCCGAGATCATGAAGATGTTCTTTGGTGATTGATTCTTTTAAATATCCCGCGGCCTCGAGCGCCAGGATCAAAAGCGTAAGCGCAGCGAGCGCCGCCAGGATCGATTGAATCCAAAAGTAAACGCCAAAGATCGTTGAATACCAGTGATAATCGAGCGACATCAACCAATCGAACGCGGCGATCGTCGTCGTGATCCCCAGCAAAACGAGCCCCGGAGCGCTAATCGCCCGCATCCGCCGCGTGAGATCGGGGTTTTTCGTCCGATCCTGCTCGATCGAAAGCCGCGCCAGAAGCTCGGCCAAGATCGCCCACGACCCCAGGCAAAAAAGCGCCGCGATCAAAAATCGAGGCGTGTTCAACCAGGCGCGCTTGAGCTCGAGCACGCGATCAACCGTCGCGCTCGGCCGCGCCCACGCGTACAACCTCGGGAGCAGAAAAATAATCGGCGCGAACGAAAGCACCGCCCAGCGCAGAGTCCGCGCCGTATTTTCGAGCAGCCTCCGAACGACGATCGACCAAACCGCTGACGACGCGTGGTGCGCCATCACCCAAAACAGAGCGCCGAGCGCGATCGAAGTCGCGAACGTATACGCAACCAGATACGAGAACGCGAACCGATCCGGATCGAACGCCCCCCCCGCGAGCGAAGCCGCCGCCGCCAAAACCGCGATCAACGTCGCGATCCGCGTCGCCTTCGGACCCGTCGTCTCGGTCGCTCGATTCCCCGATCCAAGATCGCTCATGGCTTCACCTCGCCCCGTCGCTCTTCGGGAACATCGGCCAAAGTCGCGTTTTGGCTCAACTGCAACGCTCGAACGTACGCGACGATCGCCCACCGATCCGCGGGCTTAATCTGATATTGATAAGGAGACATCAAACCTTTGCCGTTCGTTATCACATGAAAAATCTCGCCGTCGGTGATCTTACGCAAGCGGTCGTCGTGATAGCTCGGCACGCCGACGAGCCCGTATTGCGTGACAATCCCCTTGCCGTCCCCCGTGCGACCGTGACACGGCGAGCAATTGATGTTGAACCGCTCCTGGCCGCGTTTAAGAACCTTCAGGTCGATCTCGATCGGCGACCTGGCGATAAAATCTTTCCCCGACTTGCCTCGGTAATAACGATCGTCGAGCTGCGCGAAATCAGGGTCGAGACGCGGCCGGCCCGAATCCGAAAAATAATCGTTCCCGCCGAACGCGATCGTCCCGGCGGGGGGCGTGCGCATCGTCCTGCCGTCGCCGAAAAAGACGCTCTCGGCCTGCGGGTTATACCTCGGCTGAAAATCCATATCGGGGACGAGCATGAGAGGTCGGTTTTCGTTCACACGACCACGAAAACCGAGAACTCCGACCGTCGCGAGCGTAAGTAATAAAAATGTGAGAATCACGGGACGCATCGATCAACCCTCCACCAACGCGACTTCACGACCGCCCAGGCTCGTCAGCAATTCGACCGTCCCGACACGATCGAAACGGGGATCCGCGGCCTCGACCGAAAGAAAGAACGCGTCGTTCGTCACGCGGGCGAATGGAGCGTGGCGGACGAGCGGATGATAAAGCCGGGGAAGCCCGTTCCACGCGAGCATGCCGAACACCGCGGCGAACGCCGAAAGCAGAATCGTCAACTCAAAACAAACAGGCGCCCACGCTTCAATGCTGTTATACGGTTTACCCGCGATGATCAATCGATAATCGACGGCGCTCGTATACCACTGGAGCAAATAACCCGATACGCACCCCGTCGCTCCCGCGACGAGCACCACCCAAGGCAGCCGCGATCGCCTCATCCCCATCGCCTCGTCGATCCCATGGATCGGAAACGGCGAGTGCGCGTCGAACCGCTCGAAACCCGCTTTTCGCACCCCCTCGGCCGCCTTGAGCAACGCTCCCGGATCGTCGAACCGCGCAACCGCGCCGAACAACTCGAACTCATCACGATGAAAAACGGGCTCGTCGCGCCGACTCATGATCGCCCCCCTTTCGCTTCGCCGCGCCGAGCGCCCGACGGTGTTCCTTCCACAACCCGTCCGTGCGCTTCTGGATGCGGATGCGCGAGCGGCGAAATTCCCTTCACCTCGCTCATCGCGATCATCGGCAAAAATCGCAAGAACAACAAAAACAGCGTGAGGAACAGACCGAAACTCCCCAAAAGCTGCAACATATCAACCCATGTTGGGATAAAAACACCCCAGCTCGAAGGCAAGAAGTCGCGATGCAGACTTGAAACGATGATCACGAACCGTTCAAACCACATACCGATATTCACAAAGATCGATACCGTGAAGATCAGCCACGGTCGAATCCGGTACGAGCTTTTCCAAAGAACCTGGGGGATGAACACGTTGCATACGACGGTAAGCCAATACGCCCAGCCGTAGAAGCCGAACGCTCGATTCGCCGCGCCGTACCTCTCGAATTCGTTGCCGCTGTACCACGATGAGAACGCCTCGACTCCGTACGCGTAGCCGACGATCAGGCTCGTCGTCAGCAAGATTTTACACATGCTGTTAAGATGATGTTCGGTGATCACCGATTTGAGACCGAACAGCTCGCGGGCGGGAACGAGAAGCGTGATCACCATCGCGAACCCCGAGAAGATCGCCCCCGCGACGAAATACGGGGGAAAGATCGTCGAATGCCATCCCGGCAGGTTCGCCATCGCGAAATCCATGCTGACGATCGAGTGCACGCTGAGAACGAGCGGAGTCGCAAGCCCCGCGAGGATCAAGTAAGCCATTTCGTAGTGCCGCCAGTGCCGCGCCGAGCCCCTCCAGCCGAGTGCGAAGATCCCGAAAAGCCACTGCTTGATCGGCGTCGTCGCGCGATCGCGGAGCGTCGCCAAATCGGGAATCATCCCCGTGTACCAGAACAGCAACGAGACGGTGCCGTACGTGCTCACCGCGGCGAAATCCCAGAACAACGGGCTGCGAAAATTGGGCCAGATCGCATTCGAGTTCGGGACGGGAATCAAAAACCAGAATAGCCACGCGCGACCAAGGTGAATCAGCGGAAACATCCCCGCGCACATCACCGCAATCAACGTCATCGCCTCGGCCGATCGATTGATCGCGGTTCGCCAATGCTGGCGAAACAAAAACAAAACCGCCGATATCAGCGTCCCCGCATGGCCGATGCCGATCCAAAAAACGAAATTGGTGATGTCGAACGCCCAGCCGACGGGCTGATTGAGCCCCCAAACGCCCACCCCCGTGGCGATTAAATACGTGATCATCGCTCCGCAAATCAACAGCATCGCAAGCGCGACGCCGAACGCCGCGGGCCACCACGCGGGCGTTTTCGATTCGACGATTCCCGAGACGATCTCGGTCAACGCCGCGAAATCGTGCTCCTCGGCGACGGGCGATGCGCCGGTGACCGACGCCGTTTTCGCGCTCATGATCGTTTCTCCTCGCCCGAAGCGGTCGACGCCATCG
>JAKBCQ010000330.1 GCA_021807585.1 Planctomycetota bacterium
GATTTGGGAAGACTCGCAAGCAACACGGGAATCGCCGGGCCGGTTCGATCAGGAGAATAATATCGATCCATAATTTGATCGATTTCGTACTTCTGAGCGGGCCCCTCGCCGTGCGATCCCAAAAAGACTGCAAAGGATCTGCATTCCTTGATTCCTCGAGACGCACAGGTCGCCGGGATCGTTCCCGGATCGATCCCACCTTCTCGATCCAGCCAAACTTTGATTTTCTTTTTTTCGAGCGCAGTGACGATCGGCAGAACCTCGCTCTTTTGCTTCCAATTATATGAAATAAATACATCAAACTGTTTTTGTTTCCGAACGATCGACCGGGGGCGTGTTTCGAGAATCTCGGCGAGACGCGCACGGTTTTGCGGCCGAAAGCGCTTCAACTGATCGAGCAAAAGCTCTTTTTCGCCGGGAGTGCTCAGCGTCCAGTAGTTCAGCATAATATTATGAATCTGCCGCCCGCGGATTCCGTACGACTTGGCGGCGAAGAGGAATTTGCTCGCGTCCATGACGTACCGTTCAAGTCGATCGCTCGACGCCGTTCCGGGTACGTATTCGAGCGCTTCTCCGCGAATCATCGAAAGGACGGTTTTGAGCGCCTGATGCTCGGCGTGCATCCGGAACAAACAAAGCCGAACGGCGCGCGCGACGGGATCGACGCGAACCTCGCTCGACCGCTCGCCTGTTCGCTGCTCGCGTTTGAGAAACCAACAGCCGATTGAACGGCGACTATACGATACGGTTCGAAACGACAGATTCGCGACGCCGAGTTCGGCCGATTCGGCGTCGATGCTCGAACTCGGAAGCGAGTCGATCTCGTCGTCGGTATACTCAACGAAAAGCATCGGCTCCCCGGCTCGAACCGGGACGATCTTCGAGCGATCGACGGGAGCATACTTCCAGGGAGAAGACGCGCGATAATATAATTTTGCAAGCGAATCTCCTTGAATGAGCAAAGGGTTCGATATCCTTCGAGTCCTCCACGCCGGAGACCGAGTCGGCAGACCGAGGATCGCGTGAAAAAGCGCGTCGAGTCGATCCCCCTTGAGCCCGCGAGCCTTGCGGAGCGCGACGCCAAATTCCAAGCGAGCGACGGCTCGTCCGTCGGCGAGGAGGCGGCGGAATACATGAGCGGGCCCCAATTTAGAGAGCGGAGTCGACGCGAGATCGGGAAGGATCAACGCATGCCGCGCTGAACAGTAATTGAGATCGTCGACCCATCCCGAGCTGTCGATTCCTCCTCCGCGACGCTTTCTCGCCGAACCGAAATAGCGAACGAAATCACGTCCGTCTTGAGCGTTAGGCCACGCGGGAGAAGGCAACCGATCGGCGAATCGATCGCCCAACGAACGGACGTCGGCGAACGGTAGTTGATAGACGATCAACATCGCGGCGAATCACCAAATATCGTGCCCCCGCCGGGCGAAACCGGAACGGGGGCGACCTTCTGCTTAGGTTTACGACGGATCGAATCCACGATCGTCTGTCGGGTTGATCAAACCGTCGCAACGGTCATTATCATGCCAATCCATGGAAATAACAAGCCGGACGGCGGATCGCTTGCGTTGAATCGAATGACGTGATAAATCATGATCGAACATCGACGAACACGCCGATCGTTTCGACATGCAAACACCGGCCGGATTGGATACGCACGCCGGGTCGTCGCCGCGACCAATCCGCCCGCTCCCATAATCGATCTTATCGGATTATTCAAGATATGTCTGTTTTTCGCGTGCTTAGTCTCGACGGCGGCGGTATGATGGGGGCTTTTTCGGCGGCCGTGCTCGCCGAATTTGAGCGGGCGACCGGCAAGCGGATCGTCGAACATTTCGACCTCATCGCGGGAACTTCGACGGGGGGGTTGATCGCTCTCGCGTTGGCGATGGGGAAAGACGCGGCGTCGATCAGCGATTTCTACCGCGACCAGGGGAGCAAAATCTTTCCCGCGCGAAGCTGCTTGAAACGTGTTCGCGATCAATTGCTCGACTTCTTCCGACCCAAATTCTCGCCGTCGGGGCTCCGCGGCGCGATCGAGGACGTCGTCGGCGCCAAACGCATCCAAGACGCCCAAACGAGACTCGTCATCCCCAGTTACGACGCGACAATGGGACGTGTTTATCTTTTTAAGACACCGCATCACCCCGCCGCGGTCGTCGATCGAGACGTCTCAGCCGTCGACGTCGCGCTCGCGACCTCGGCCGCGCCGACATACTTCCCGGCGCATCACATCGCGGGACGTGGATTATTCATCGACGGAGGCGTCTGGGCGAATTGCCCAGCCGTCGTCGGAATCGCCGAGGCGGTCTCGTTTTGCGGCCAAATCCTCGCCGATATCCACATGCTTAGTATCAGCACCGTCAATTATCCGTTTCGAATCGGCGGAAATGTCGCGGTAGGCGGCGCGCTCGATTGGATCAAAGATACCAAGATCATTGAAACGCTGATGTACGGCCAGGCTCAGGGCGCCGTCGCCGCGGCGACTTGCACGCTACGCGATCGCTTCCACCGCGTCGATTACATCGCCGAGCCCAGACTCTTCCGGTTGGACGACGTGACCCGCGTGCGTGAATTGATCGAGATCGGCCGCGGCGAAGGAGCCAAGACGAAAAACCTCGCCGTCGTTTCAAGTCAATTTCTCAACGGCACGCCCATCGTCCCCCCTCGTTTCTTATAATTCTTTACATAAATCAAAATAATATACTATTTAATATGATCTATTAATCGCTTCGTCAAACGATGTGAAGACGGAGAACCCCCGAAGAGGCCGATCCTTCGATTCCGGGCGATCTCCTTCGGGTCGATATGTCCGTCCGAACACGTTACCTCGCCGCGGAATCGGCTCCAATCCTCTTGGATCAAGGCTCGCTCGCCTTTCCAGCCGAGCCGACGATCGCTCATCAGGATTCTCCGACGGGATCAGACGCGCTCGACCGGGTCGGTCGATTCGACTCTGGAACATCGTTGCGACTCCGATCACGCTGTTAACGCCCAAGCTCATTTTATTTGGTATTGACCGATCGACGAATCGAGTTTACCCTCGCCGCGCCTTTCGACCCGTCACGTCGAGTGCGTCCGACGACGATCGTCGCCGGACGACCGCCGATCCGCAACTTGAAACGCTCCCCGCGGCGACCGCCGGGCCGATCGTGGAGGATTTTCCTCAAGGAGCGAATCACATGAGTAAGCGAAGATCGTTTCGTCCCGACGTCGCCGAATCGGGCCTCGAACGCCGCCTGGCGCTTTCAACCGCTGCCGCCGCGGTCGCGCACGGTTCCGAAATGATGTCCAATCCGATCATCGTCGAGCATGTCGACGCGACCCAAGGCTCGCACGATCGTTCGCCGCACGACCGATCGGGACCGGATCACAACTCGAATCATCACGATCACGGCGGTCGGCACGGCGGTCATTTCCAGGGTGGGATTCAAGGCTCGTATTCGACCCTCGCGGGCCCGACCGACCTCGGAAAGACGATCGAATTGAACGGTTCCGGATATTTTCATCACATGGGTAGGGTGACGATATCGGGCTGGATTCAAAGCCCGGGATTGATCCAGAACGGACAGTCTCACGGCGAGGCGACGCTCACCAACTCGCGCGGATCGGTTCAATTATCACTCACGGGACCCGTTCAAAAAGGTTTCTCGTCCCCCTCTGGTACGTTTCAATATCAGGAGCTGAGCGGAACGGGCGAGTACTCCCAGGCGAATCAAACCGGACAGGTCGACGTTTCGATCACCCCGGGAACGACCGCCTCGACCGGTACGTTCACCTTCAAAATCGATTCGACGCCCCCCACGAAACATTAAAACTGAAAGAATGATTCAATGTTCTAACAAAGTCGTCGGTCGCTCGAAGGAATGCGTACGAGCGATCGACGACTCGTATTCACGCGACGATTCGCACTCCGTTGCAGACGCTCGCGAGCGACGCGGCGTGTTCTTTCATCCGTCGATCTGTAAGCGATTCGCATCCTAAAAAAAAGCCGGCGTGCGGTCCCGTTTCATGGCAAAATCGTGTTTTACTGTCTCCTCGGTTACAACCTCCGTAAAGCAACAAACGATTAATCATTACTTGAATCACGCGACATGAACTTCCGATGAAATCACAACGATTCGGGTCGACGACGATTCGCCTTTTCCACAAGGCCGCGCGGACGAAACGATTCGTCGAACCTCGCCTGCCGTTTATGGAACGCGCGATCAAACGTGATCGTCTGTTTAAAAAAGTTATCGTTGTAACGACAATGACCGCGATTGTCGCGGCGATTGCGGCCGTTCCCGCGGGTCGACGCTTCGTTTTACGAACGAAGTACCGGGTTCAAACCGAGATTCAACGAATTCTCGGCGTCGAACCGAGCCGATCCGAGATCGAAGCCGATCTGGCGCTCCGCCGCGTTCAAAGCATGGAGCGCACGCGGTTCAGCCTCGAAGCGTTTTATCGCCGCGCCGGCCCCGCGATCCGTAAGCTGTTCGATCGATCGGGAATGTCTCCCCAAAACGGCCTCGTCCGGTGGGGATTCGGCGATCAAACTTTCTTGATCTCCTCGCGCGTGTTCGAGCCCGACGACGCGGGGCGATCGTATCGTTTGAAGCCCGCGATTCGCTCGGTTTGGCTGCGGAACATCACGATCGTCGACGGACCGTTCGGCATGTTCCTCGTTCCCGACGAACGCGAGACACGCAAAGCCGCAGTCGCGGCGGGGGCGATCGTCGACGAACGATCGATCCAGACGACGAACTCATGGGGATTCCGCGGCGGCGAGCCCGACCTCCAAGCCGAGATCCGCGGAATCGTCCTCGGCGATTCGTTCATGCTCG
>JAKBCQ010000331.1 GCA_021807585.1 Planctomycetota bacterium
GATCGGCCGCCGAACATTCCCTGGGAACAGACAGTTATTTATGAGGCTCATGTTAAAGGTTTTACAAAACTTCATCCTGACGTTCCCGAGAAGTATCGGGGAACGTACGCCGGGATGGCCTCACCCGGGGTGATTCGACATCTTAAATCGTTGGGCGTGACCGCGGTCGAGTTACTGCCGGTGCATCACCACAGCGATGATCGATTTTTGATTGAACGCGGCAAGGTGAATTATTGGGGATACAACACGCTTGCATTTTTCGCCCCCGATTCGCGTTATGTTTCCTCGGCGACGTTTGATCCCGTCGCCGAGTTCAAGTTTATGGTTCGGGCGCTCCACGCGGCGGGGCTTGAGGTGATTCTCGACGTCGTTTACAACCACACCGCCGAGGGAAACCAACTGGGTCCGACGCTTTCAATGCGCGGAGTCGACAATTTATCCTATTACCGCACCGCGCCTGAGAAACGCTATTATATGGATTTCACCGGATGCGGCAACACTCTTAATATGAGTCATCCACATGTTTTGCAATTGATTATGGATAGTTTACGATATTGGGTGATCGAAATGCGGGTGGATGGATTTCGGTTTGATCTCGCCGCCACGCTTGCTCGCGAGTTATTCGAGGTGGATAAACTGGGGGCGTTTTTCGACATCATTCACCAAGACCCGATTCTCTCTCAGGTGAAGTTGATCGCCGAACCTTGGGATATCGGTCCCGGCGGGTATCAGGTCGGCAATTTTCCGATTTTGTGGTCGGAATGGAACGGAAAATATCGCGATTGCGTCCGTCGATTTTGGAAGGGAGACGCCGGAACGATCAGCGAATTCGCGTCGCGCTTTACAGCAAGCAGCGATTTATATGAACGAACGGGTAGAAAACCGTATGCAAGCGTGAATTTTGTCACATGTCATGACGGTTTCACACTCGCCGATCTTGTGAGTTATAACGATAAACACAATGAGGAAAACGGCGAGGAAAATCGCGACGGTTCGAGCGACAATATGAGTTGGAACTGCGGCGTCGAAGGGCCGACCGACGATCCCGCGATTCGAGCGCTGCGCAATCGTCAGGCGCGAAATATTCTTGCGACGCTGTTTCTTTCTCAAGGCGTGCCGATGCTTTTGAGCGGAGACGAACGTTTGAAATCTCAAGACGGCAATAATAATACATATTGTCAGGATAATGAACTTACCTGGATTTCGTGGGAATCGACCGACGAAACGCGCGACTTTCTTGAATTTATTCGCAAGGTCGCGCGGTTGAGAACCGAGAATCCGGTGTTTCGACGGCGCAAGTTCTTTCAGGGTCGCGGCATTCGCGGGTCGGAGATCAAAGATATCTATTGGTTTGATTCGACGGGTCAGGAGATGACCGACGACTTCTGGAACTCGGGTTATCGAGCGCTCGGGATCGGTTTGGTGGGAACACGAATCGATGAAATCGATGAGAAAGGAGATACGATCCGCGGCGACACGTTTTTTATCCTTCTCAACGCGCATCATGATCGAGTCGATTTCAAATTGCCGGTTCGGCCCACGGGGCAATTCCTTTGGCGTCGCGTTTTTGATACGTTTGACCCGGCTCTCGACGAAGACGTTTTTCCAGGGGGTGAAATTTACCCGCTGAACGATCGATCGGTCGTCGTTTTTCGGCTGTTGCGGCGATCGGAGGATCCCGACGTTTAACCGATCAATCGTCGTTTCAATCCGCGGGCTATTGCATATTTTATTGGAACTAAGATGAAAACACTTGATTATTTAGCGCTTGACTTTGGCGCCGAGAGCGGTCGCGGCGTGCTGGGTCGATTCAACGGCGAAACGCTTGCGCTTGAGGAGACACATCGGTTTCTTAATGAACCGACGCGAATGCGTGGAACGTTATATTGGGATTTGCCGCGATTGTTTCATGAGGCGAAACACGCGATTCGCAAAGCGGGATTGACGACGCGCGAGCTCGACGGCGTCGGCGTCGACACGTGGGGGGTTGATTTTGGGCTGATCGCCCGCGACGACGTTCCGTTGGGCAATCCTGTTCACTATCGAGACGCCCGCACCGAAAGAATCGCCGATATCGCCTTTAAGCTTATTCCTCGTGAACGTGTTTATGAGATTACAGGTTTACAATTTTTACCGTTTAATACCGTTTTTCAATTGCTTTCGATGCGGTGCGCAAATTCACCGCTGCTTGATATCGCCGAAACGTTTTTGATGATTCCCGATCTTTTCGGCTGGCTTCTTTCGGGTCGACGCGGCGTGGAACGGACGAATGCATCGACGACACAGCTTTACAACCCGGTTACCCGGAATTGGTCGGATGAAATTTGCGTCGGGTTGGGAATTCCTCGATCGATTCTTCCCGAATTGATCGAACCCGGAACGGTTTTGGGACCGCTTGATCGGATGATCGCCGACGAAACAGGCGTTCAGAATTTGTCGGTGATCGCGCCCGCGACACATGACACCGCGAGCGCCGTCGTCGCAGCGCCCGCGATATCAACCTCTTATTCGCAATCAAACCGATCGTCGTCGAATCCCGATTGGTGTTATCTTAGCTCGGGAACCTGGTCGCTCCTCGGCGTCGAGGTTCCGTCGCCGATTATCAACAAACAAACACTCGAAGATAACTTTACAAATGAAGGAGGAATCGACGGAACGACTCGGTTGCTTAAAAATATTATGGGGCTTTGGATTATTCAGGAGTGTCGTCGGGCGTGGGCGAAAGTCGGTTATGATCTTACGTATGATGATTTAATGATTCAAGCGGCGAATTCTCCCGCTTTTGGATCGTTGATCGATCCTGATCACGCGTCATTTTTACCTCCGGGCGATATGCCGGGCCGAATCGCGTCGTATTGTCGCGCAACTAATCAGCCCGTTCCGATGGATTTCGGCGCGGTCGCTCGATGTGTTCTTGAGA
This sequence comes from Planctomycetota bacterium, assembly GCA_021807585.1. GTDB lineage: Bacteria > Planctomycetota > Planctomycetia > Isosphaerales > Isosphaeraceae > JAKBCQ01. The sequence goes on from JAKBCQ010000331.1 coordinate 2,921, forward strand.
GTTTAGCGCTGAAGTATCGTCGCGTGATTGAACGTCTTGAGGTTGTGTTGGGAAATCGAATCCGCACGATTCATGTTGTCGGTGGAGGATCGAAGAACACGTTACTGTGTCAACTGACTGCGGACGCTTGCGATCGAATTGTTCATGCGGGTCCGGTTGAGGCGACCGCGGCGGGCAATATCTTGATGCAGCTTCGCGCTCGAGGCCGGATTCAAACGCTCGAAGACGCGCGAAACGTCGTTGTAAGGTCTTTCCCAATGGTGAATTACGTTCCACTAGAACCCGTACGGTGGCGCGACGCGATCGGTCGATTTGAGGAGCTGATTAATCGACCGATGAATGTCGGCTAAGGTGAAGTTTGTGTCACGCGGTTGTCGAAACACGTACTATTTTGGAATAATAAAGCCGCGCGTCCAAACCGCGCGGTTTTGGACGTAAGATCGACACGGTTTATTTGAAACGCCGAAAGATCGCAAGCGATTTCGTGGTGAAAATACGATAAGCCGTTTCGTCAGGACATGAAAACTCTTATAAATTTGACGTGTACCGATTTTATCGTGACACGATTGGGAGGACGGTCGTTTGAAAATCGCCGTGATTGGAACGGGTTATGTGGGACTTGTCACAGGAACGTGTTTCGCGGAGAGCGGTAACGACGTCGTCTGTATCGACAAGATCGAGTCGAAAATCGTGAAACTCAACGCGGGGCAAATCCCGATTTATGAACCCGGGCTGACTGAACTGGTTCATCGCAACACGCGCGACGGTCGATTGACGTTTACGACCGATCTTGGTCGTGGAATCGCCGACGCGGAAATCGTTTTCATCGCGGTGGGAACGCCGCAGGGAAACGACGGCGGCGCCGATCTAAGCGGCGTTTGGGCGGTCGGTCAAGAAATTGCAAAACACCTGAACAATTATAAAATTATTGTGATTAAAAGCACGGTTCCGGTGGGAACGAATACCGAGCTGGCGCGACGAATCGCCGCGGTGACTTCGGTTCCCTTTGATTATGCGAGCAATCCCGAATTTCTTAAAGAAGGGGCGGCGATCGACGATTTCACCAAGCCCGATCGGGTGATCGTGGGAACGCGCAAACGCGAAGCGGGCGAGCGACTGCGCGAGCTTTACGCTCCGTTTCTCAGGACCGAAAGGCCGTTCCTTGTGATGAGCCCCGAGAGCGCCGAGATGACAAAATATGTTGCTAATTGTATGCTAGCGACAAAGATCAGTTTTATCAACGAGATGGCGAATCTTTGTGAGAAGTATTCGGCGGATATCGACGACGTTCGCCGTGGAATCGGCCATGATTCACGAATCGGCTTCAGCTTTTTGTTTCCCGGGGTCGGTTACGGAGGCTCATGTTTTCCCAAAGACATTCGCGCCGTGATTCACATGGCGCGATCGCGCGGCGTCGATTCGCGGATGATGGAATCGGTCGATCTGGTGAATGAAACGCAGAAAAACGTGCCGGCTCAAAAGATTGTACAGCACTTTAACGGAGAGCTTGAGGATAAGACGATCGCGATCTGGGGTTTGGCGTTTAAGCCTAGAACCGACGATATTCGCGAGGCGCCCGCTCTTGTTTTGATCGACGCGTTGTTGGCCGCGGGAGCGTCGATTCGCGTTCATGATCCCGAGGCGCTGGCGAACACGCGGGCGATTTACGGCGACAAACTGGTCTATAGCGATCGACCCTACGGGGCGATCGAACAGGCCGACGCACTTGCGATCATCACCGAGTGGAATGAGTTTCGAAATCCTGATTTTGAGGTGATGAAGCGTTTGATGCGCCGACCGACGATTTTCGACGGTCGTAATTTATACGATCCGGCGCGAATGGCTTCGCTCGGCTTCACATATCACGGGATCGGTCGAAACGTCGTCACGGTCTGACTCGAATCGAA
>JAKBCQ010000332.1 GCA_021807585.1 Planctomycetota bacterium
ATTATTAACGAGGTATCGTTTAAACAATCGGTTGCATGATCAGCCGTCGCCGCCGATTAAACGCCGGTCGGCGATCGCCCGGCTTCCAGGAGAAACGATGATGACGAGCGATTTCAAGGGGTTTCGAATCGCGGTGTTGGTGGAGAAGTTTTACGAGGATCTCGAGCTCTGGTATCCGGTTTACCGGTTGCGCGAGGCGGGTTGTTCGGTGCGGATCGTCGGTCCCAAGGCGGGCGAGGTCTACGCGTCGAAGCACGGTTATCCCGCCAAGGCCGAGGTTTCGGCGGTCGACGTCAAGGCCGACGATTTCGACGCGATCATCATTCCGGGCGGATATTCACCCGATCATATGCGCAGGCATAAAGCGATGGTCGATCTTGTCACCGAGGCGGCGCGGCAGGGGAAGGTGCTCGCTTCGATTTGTCACGGCCCGTGGATGCTCTGCTCGGCGAAGTGTCTGAAAGGGCGGCGCGTCACGGGCTTTTACGCGATCCGCGACGATCTCGAGAACGCTGGAGCGATCTACGAAGACGCTGCGTGCGTTCGCGATCGGAACCTCGTCACGAGTCGAACCCCCGACGATCTTCCCGAGTTCATGAAAGGGATCTTCGCGGCGCTCGCCGACACCAAGAAATGAGTCGGCGTTCTTGGCCGGCTCGATTCGGCATAAGTGGAATCACCGGCGCGATCGCGGCGCTCGTGTGTTGTCGGCTTTTCCGCTTTCGAGTCGACGGATCTTTCGGGAGCGAATTCGGCGCGAACGGTATTGTCGATTCGCATGTCGAATGAGCGTCGCTTGTAGGCTGCGCGCGTTCTTGTTAATTTAACGGGCGCATGGTAAGTCGATCCAAACGAACAAACGGAATGTCCCGTCCCGAATCAGGATCTCTTCACCACCAGGGGAGGCGACCATGCGTCCGCGACACTTTGAATACTTGCCTAAATGTTCCGTGGCGGGATGCGATCATCCCGCGGCCTACAAGATCGCGGCGCCATGGAGCGACGGCTCGGCGCGCGAACTGAAAAATTACGGCGTCTGCTGTGTCGAACATCGCGATCATGAGCTCGCTTTGGCGCGCAAGCGACGCGAGGGTTTGCGGCTCGCCGAAGGAGAGACGGTCGGCCCCGTCGGGCTTTACAAGCTGACTCCGGGTTCGCTCGATTCTCAACTCACGAAGGTGGGCGAGGGGAAAACGTCACGTTGAATTGAGTGCGAGAACGCGAGCCTGAGCGGCTCGCGACCTCCAGGTTCGAGAGCGATCGGTTCGATACTTGTCGGTTCGGGCCGATTCAATAAGACGGCTGTCGGATAAATACCGGCGCGGAGGATCGCGCCCTGTCCGGGATGGAACCCGACCCGATGAATCCAACGAATTCGACGAACGAATCGCGGCGGTTCGCCTTGCTTACCAAGGCGCTATCGCGGTTCGTTCTTTGCCTCGGATTGACGCTCGCGTGCAACGCCACGGGACGCGCCCACGTCCCCGCTCCGTTCGATCAGTTCAACCTCCCCGACGCCTGGGAGGCTTCGTTCTGGTCGAATCCCGAAATCAAACCGTTGATCGCGCTCGATCCCAAAAAGCTGATCGATCTCGTACCCAAACAAGCGGGGTTTCGGTTCTGTCGGTGCCCGAATTGCGACGCGGGCGAATTGGACGAGGCGTGGACCTGGGCGCCGAGCAAACCGGACGTCATCAAATGTTCGCGTTGTCAATCGACTTTTCCCAACGACTCGATCCCCGCGAAAGTCTCGGGCGCCGTCCCCGAAGACGCCGTTGAAGTGCTACCGCATGTTTGGCATCATTATCCCTATCATGTTGTTGAGCCTGAAAAACAATTATGTCCTGATGAGAGGATTTATCTCTCGGCCAAGCGGGACGACGCGGCGCGGACGTTTTTGAGCAAGGCGGCGCTTTACGCCGCAACGCGGTATCACGAGCAACCCTCCGAAACCAAAGACGCGAACCTGGCGCGGTTCGTCGCGACGATTTTGATCGGGTTCGCCAAGGTTTATCCCGCTTATGCGATGCATTTCGATCAGCCCGGCAAGCCCAAGCTGGTGGAACGCGCCGATCTTCCCGGTCCGTATCGTCCGCATTATCAAACCGCGAAGTGGGAGCATCTGGGATCGCTCGAGGTTCCATTGAACCTGGTGATCGCCTATGCGCTGATTCGCGACGAGGCGGGGTTCGACCAGGCTGCGCGAGCTGTTGGTGTCGACGACGCGAGGCGATTGATCGAACGCGATCTGTTTTTGGCGTCGGCGAATTTGCAGCGTCGCCAGCCCGAATCGCTCGACGAACAGGATTTATACGCGTATCGCGGGCTCTTGGCGGTCGCTCGCCTGCTGGGCAATCGATCGCTCTTGAACGAAACCGAGGTGAAGATCGAGCGGTTTACGCATCGCGGGTTTTATCATGACGGATTGTGGTATCGGACCGACGCGGCTTCGCAGGCTCGCGTTCTCAACCTGATCGACGGTTGGATCGGCCGGCTCCTGTTGGCCGAAGTTCGCGATCCGACCAAAGGGGCGACTCCGATGCTCCACCTGGCGCGCTCGGCGAGTTCCAATCTGCTCTCGGATTCCAAATTCGCCGAGATTGAGCGCGCCGCGTGGCCCGCGGCTTCGATTCCAAGCCCGCCTCCGCGTCCCATGTTGCTCGGTGGAAGCGGCCTGGCGCGGCTGACGGTCGGTCAAGGAGACGATTCGCTCGACGTCGAACTCCGCGGCTTCGGCGGAATCGCAACCAATCGACTGGCGCTCCGCGTCAAAATCGGCGGAAGTCCCGTTTTGACCGATCTCGACGACGATCCCCCGCGAACCGACGGCTGGAACCTCGCCACCGCAAGCCGAAACGCCGTGACGATCGACGGCCTGAATCAACGTGAAAGTCTTTCAAAATATCATATGCCCGCCGCGGGCTCGGACATCGCCTTTCACTCCGCCGATCACGATTTTCAGGTCGTCTCGTTTGACGATAAACACGCTTACGATCAATCCGCCGAGCGCTATCGGCACACCGTGATCGTCGCCGCGGGCGCCAAAACGCGTTACGCGGTGAGCGTGTTCGAAGTTAAAGGAGGACTTGAACACGATCAAATCTTTCATGGACCCACGAATGAAAATAACGACACATGGAAATCTTTTGTGACAACGCGGCGGGTCGCCGAATCGCTTACCCCTCCTCAGGTTCGATTCCTGCCGACTTCAATCGCCGAGGACGGTCGCTGGTTCGTCCAGGCGATGGGCTGGTTCTCGCGGATCGAACGGGGTGAGCTCGATCGTCCCGCGACGTTTCGGCTCGAACGCAAGCACGGACCCGGAGTCGTGTTGCATTTGCTCGAATCGGTTCCGATGTCGGTTTATACCGCGGTTTCTCCGGGAGCGGTCGACTCCGCGGCGAAACCGGTTCCAGATTCAGGACGGCCGGGCTTGATTCTTCGTAGACGATCCTCCGACGGTTCGTCGTTACGGACGATCTTCACGACTTTAATCGAGCCGAAAGCTAGCGGGATCGAACCGTTACGTCGCGTGGGACTGATCCCCTCGGGACCCGAAGTCGTTGTCTTGTGGATCGATTCGGTCGACGGACCCGAGTATCTGGTCGTCAATCTCACACCCGGAAAACCCGTGACGACTCGACTGACGAACGAACTCGAATGTTCGACCGACGGCCTCGCGGTGCGGATCGGCCCGCGTGAAATGAAGCTCGCCGGCGGAACATTCGCACAACTGGGATCGTTGCGCATGGAACAAGCCGATCCTTCGGGAACGATCGTCGCCTCGGGGCGCGAGCCGATCGAAAACGAACACGGCTGGTTCGAGAGCGAGCGTTGGATCGAACAACCCGATCGCTACAAAGGTCGGACGCTCTTGATCACCCACGGCGAAGGCACGACCAAAGGCTGGACGATCACCCGCGTCGACAATCTGCCCGAGGGGCGCGCTCGGCTTTTCGTTCATGAGGAACCCGGTTTTCTGATCGACGCCAAAACCAAGGAGGCCGTTTATTACCAGCTTCCAGGAACGCGAATCCAGGGCCCTCACCGCTATCAAATCGCGCTGATCGGCGCGGCGACGATCGGCGAGAACACCAAGCCGATCCAGGCGCAAACGCGGCCGAGGAGACGTTTCAGACGGTAAAACAAGCCGAAAATGTTTCAAAAAGCCCGATCGATGATGGTTGCACGCAAGAACGGGTTGTTCGACTTGTTCGGAAATAATCTTGACCCGTTCTTGACAAAACCGGCGGCTCGTTTACGATGTCTATATTGATCCTCAATTATCCTGAGTTAACCGCACGCGGTTAACTTCCAAAAACTCGGCCTCTTCTCTGTTCCGGCCCCGTCGATTCGTGGCGACACGAGTCGGCGGGGTTTTATATTGAGTAACATCTTCCGCGCCGTCGAGAAGCTTCAAAAGGCGTTTTTCCGGCGGCCCGCGATCCGGACGCGCGATTCCAAATGATCGTTTGGGGACTCTCCGACCTGCACCTTTCACTCGCCAGACCCGACGGTCGCGAGACCAAGTTTCCCCGCCGGCGCGAACAGACCGAGAAGATCGAAGCCAATTGGCGGGCTTGCGTCGGCCGCGATGATATCGTGCTCATTCCCGGCGATTTTTCGATGGCGCGCGATCACCGCGATCTCCAGGCCGATCTCGCTTGGCTCGATCGCCTTCCAGGCTGGAAGGTTCTTTCCGCGGGAAACCACGACGGTTGGTGGAACGGCGTTGAACGCATCCGCAAGCTCCTCAGACGCTCACAGCGGGCCGTCGGCGGTGATGCGATCGAACTGCCGGGCGTGATCGTTTGCGGAACC
>JAKBCQ010000333.1 GCA_021807585.1 Planctomycetota bacterium
CTCGGCGACGCTCAAATTCGCGACGGCCTGCACATTTTTGGATCGCCTCCGCGGGGCGATCAACGCGTTCATCTGATTCGCGCGCTCACACGCCTTGATAACGGAGAAACGCCCTCGCTCCGCGATTCAATCGCACGGGCTCTCGGAATCGACCCTTCGGTTCTTACCGACGACCTGGGCGCCGCGGTCGATCCCTCGGTTTTGCAATCGCTTACGATTCCGACCGATTCGATCCGCACGAGGGGGGATCTGGGAGACCGGATCGATGCGATCAGTCTCGAGCTGATCGAAGCGGTATCGCATGAACGCGGAATCGGCGGTTTGGAATCGACGTGTCGATTGATCGGGATGCGTTTAACTGAAGATCTGAGAAAAACGCTTCTTTTCATCGCGAACGTGCTCAATCCCAGGCTCGATCGGACAACCGACGAGATCGACAATCTGTTGCGCGGGCTCGACGGTCGATTCGTCCCCGCGGGACCGAGCGGAGCTCCCACTCGCGGCTCGGCGGGAATCCTTCCCACGGGACGCAATTTTTACTCGGTCGATATTCACTCGATCCCGACCGAAACCGCGTGGAAGGTTGGAGTGCAGGCGGGGGATCGATTGATTGAGAAGTATCGCAATGAACATCAAGGCGAATATCCGAAAAGCGTGGGGATCGTGGTGTGGGGGACGAGCACGATGCGCACCCACGGCGACGACATCGCGGAGATTTTGTATTTGATGGGATGTCAACCCGTTTGGGCGCGAGAGAACAGGCGAATCAAGGACGTCGAGGCGATCCCGCTCGATCGGCTGGGAAGGCCGCGGATCGACGTGACGGTGCGGATCTCGGGCTTTTTCCGCGACGCGTTTCCCAACGTCGTCGCGCTCGTCGACCGCGCCGCGCGGCTCGTCGCCGAACTTGATGAGCCGGACGATCATAACTTTATTCGTAGGCATATGCGGCGCGATCGCGAGCTGTTGATCGGTCGCGGCGTTTCCGCGGAGGAGGCCGAGCGGTCGGCTTCGTATCGCGTGTTCGGGTCGAAGCCGGGAAGCTACGGCGCCGGGCTTTTGAATTTGATTGACGAACGGAACTGGAAGACCGATCGCGATCTGGCCGAGGTTTATATCACGTGGGGTTCATACGCGTACACCGCGAACGAGCACGGCGTCGCCGCGGCCGAGCCGTTCAAGCGAAGGCTCAGTCGGGTGGCGGTCGCGGTGCAAAATCAAGATAATCGAGAGCATGATATCTTTGATTCCTACGATTACTTTCAATTTCACGGCGGTATGATCGCGGCGATTCGGTCGCTGACCGGAGAGAATCCCGCGGCGTACTTCGGCGACACCTCGGACCCTTCGAGCGTGAAGGTGCGCGATTTGGCCGACGAGGCGAAGCGTGTTTTTCGCTCGCGCGTCGTTAATCCCAAGTGGATCGCGTCGGTGATGCGACACGGGTACAAGGGAGCGTTCGAGATGGCCGCGACGGTCGATTACCTGTTCGGATACGAGGCGACCGCGGGGGTCGTCGACGATTGGATGTTCGAGAGGCTCTCCGAATCGTACCTGCTCGATCCCAAGGTTCAAGAATTCCTTGATGAGAAAAATCCCTGGGCGATGCGGTCGATGGCCGAAAGGCTGATCGAGGCCGCCGATCGCGGGCTTTGGGAAAATCCCGATCCCAAAACGATCGAGGCGATCAAGAACGTTTACATGAAGAACGAGTTGCGATTGGAATCAAGGTAGATCGTTGTTTTCACTTTTATGGGAGGTTGGATATGCTGATGTTCGCTCATCACGTCGCGGTCGAGATTTTGGGTCGCGAGTTTTCTCCGCACACGCCGCTTGAGCATGTTTGCACATTCGGCGGGATCGGCTTGATCGCGGCGCTCACGTGCTACGGCGGATTCGCGTTGTGCCGCGATCTCGCCGAGCGGATGCGGACGCGGCGTCGGCTCCGACCGTGAGATCGAATCGCGAGCGGGGGTTCAAGCCTGACGAGAGATTCTTTGATCGAGGAGCGTGACCGTTGTCCCGAGCGGCGCGGATTGTTCGCCCATTGGTTTATCTCTGGACGGCGCCGACGTCGTTCGTCGGGCTCGTCGCGGGAGCGCTCACGCTCTTGACGGGAGGCCGGGCGCAGGTAAGACGCGGCGCGCTCGAATTCCACGGCGGTTTCGCGCGTCGGTTGCTCTCGTCGCCGATCGTTCGGGCGCAAGCGATGACGTTAGGACATGTGATTATTGGTCGTGATCCGAGATGTCTCGATGCGTGCCGCGATCACGAACAGGTTCACGTGCGCCAGGCCGAGCGTTGGGGGGGAGCGTTCATCCCGGTTTATCTCCTCGCGAGCGCGATCGCCTGGGCTCGCGGGGGCCATTATTATCTCGATAATCACTTTGAACGCGAGGCGAGAAGCGAATGCGGCGAGAATTGGTGAAACGCGATTGTCGGCCGCAACTTGGGGCGGAGTGACTTCCGAGGACCGATGCGACGAGCGGAGCAAGATCCGAGGACCGATGCGACGAGCGGAGCAAGATCCGACGACGGATTGATCGAATCAAGCAGTAGCTGATTCAGCATTTTTCTTTAAGGATTCCGGTGAAACCATGCGAGACGGTTTATTGATCGCGGCGCACGGATCGCGGGATCGGGACGGGATCGACGAGTTTTGGAAGTTCGCCGATTCGTGGCGCGGGCTTCGGTCCGATCGTCTTCTCGAGGCGGGCTTTCTCGAATTTGAGCGGCCGACGATCGGCGAGGCGATCGACGCTCTCGTCGCTTCGGGGGCGCGCAGGATCGTCGTCGTCCCCGCGATGCTGATGGCCGCGGGACACGTGAAGAACGACGTACCGAGCGAGATCGCCGAATCGCGTTCGCGGCATCCGTCGGTCGTCTTTCACATGGCTCGACCGCTCGACATCCATCCGGCGCTGATCGAGCTTTGCGTCGTGAGGTTTCGCGAGGCGATCGCCGATCTTGAACCAAAGCCGCTTGATGAAACGATGCTTTTACTCGTTGGTCGCGGAACCTCGGATCCCGACGCGAACGCGAACATCGCGCGGGTCTGCCGGTTCGCCTGGGAATCGCTCGGGGTCGGCTGGGGGAGCGTCGCGTATTCGGGGCTCGCCGAGCCGAACGTCGATCGCGCACTCGTTATATGCAGGCGCATGGGATTTCAGCGCATCGTCGTCCTTCCTTACTTCCTCTTCGACGGAATTCTCCTCAAACGAATCGTCGAAACGACCAAACGACACGCTCAGGAAGATCGATCGATCGAGATCGTGTCGGCGGGCCACTTTCGGTCGCACCCGCTCCTCCTTCGGGCGTTCGAGGATCGCGCGTTCGAGGCGATTCACGGATCGCCCGTGATGAACTGTGATCTATGCAAATATCGCGTGAAGATTACGGGTTTTGAGGACGATCTCGGCGAGCCGCAGGCGGGTCATCATTATCGCGTGCGAGCCGCGACGAGCGACGACGATCGATCGCACGATCATCGACCGCGACGCCGCGGGGCGACCTTGGCGCCCGGTTCCGCGGCCGCTCGGATCGCTCCTTTCGCGGCGGGCGCCGCGATCGGCGATCATCCGTGGGACGTTCGTTTACTTGAGCGATTGGCGTTATCTTGATGGAAGAACCGCGCGCCTCGATCGTCGGAGTCGGTCCCGGAGATCCCGAGTTGTTGACGCTCCGCGCCGCTCGGCGGATCGAGGAGAGCGATTTCGTGCTCCACGCCGGCGCCGAACCGCTCGCGGGCTTCGCGATCGAGATCGTCGTCGATCGTCTCCGCGCCGATATCAAGGTCGAGGGGCTCGCGCTCAAGCCGGCGCGCGGCCGCGACGACTCGACCGTCGGCTACGATCGCGCCGCGCGAAGGATCATCGAATTGGTAAATCAACATCAACGCGTCGTTTATCTCGCGGAGGGCGATCCCTTATTTTACGGGTCCGGTACCGGGGTTTCGGAACGATTGAGGAGGCTCGATCGTTCGTTCGAGTTCGAGGTCGTTCCGGGAGTGACTTCGATCGCCGCGGCCGCGGCTCGGCTCAAACGGCCGATCGCGATTAAAGAAGAGATCTTCGCGGTTTGTCCCGGAACGTATCATCGCGACGAGATCGGAGCGATCGTCGATCGCGGCGGGCCGATGTGCTGGCTCAAGGCGCGCGATATTCTGCCCGAGCTGATCGAGGCTTTAAACGCTCGCGGCAGGCTCGCCGACGCGGTTCTGCTCGAACGAGTCGGTCGTCCCGACGAGCGAATCGTAACCGATCTGACGACGGCTCTCGAACTCGATCTGTCGTATTTCTCGCTCGTGTTGGTACGCTGAACCGGTCGAGCGGAACGCGCGGCGAATCGATCTCAATCGACCGATCTTTAGGCGAACGATGAGCGAAACAAAAGGAATCGTTTATCTTGTGGGAATCGGCCCGGGCTCGGCGGGCTCGCTCACCCCCGACGCCGCGCGCGCGATCGAATCCGCCGCTACGGTCGTCGGTTATACGGGATATCTAGAAATGATCGCATCTCGACTCGGCGGCAAGCAAGTTCTTGGGCGCGAGTTGGGGGAGGAGACCGCGCGGGGCGAATTGGCGATCGAGATCGCCGAGCGAGGCGGCGTCGTCGCGGTCGTATCGAGCGGAGACGCCGGAATTTACGGCATGGCGGGGGTCGTTCAAGAAGTCGCCGCGAAGCGGCGGAGCGAGGTCGAGATCGTCGTGATTCCCGGGGTCACCGCGGCGTGTTCGGCCGCGGCTCGCCTTGGAGCGCCGCTGGCGCACGATTGGGCTTCGATCAGCCTGAGCGATTTATTAACGCCGTGGGATGTGATT
>JAKBCQ010000334.1 GCA_021807585.1 Planctomycetota bacterium
AAAGCCTTTATTTTGACGGCGATTCCCGCCGATCGTCGTGAAGAGGTCGAGGCGGCGATTCGAAAGCGCGATAAAATGAAACCCTTGGTTGCACCGACGGATTGAAGTTCGATCGCGATGAGATTTCAAAAGAGGTCGATTGATGAAAATCGCCGAGCTGGTTTCACGTATTCGATCCAAGCCGAGCGTCTTTCGATCTTCTCCCGATCAACTCGCGATGTTGGGTGAAATCGAGCTCGTCGCACGCGATCCGCTACCTTCGGGAAGGGTTTTCAGTCTGATCAGGAATTATCATTTTATCTTATTCGTCTGTGCGGCGATTTCGATTGTAATGCAATTAATTATTATTAGGAATGGACATAAAATTGATCTCGTCGGTTCGATCGGGTTCGTATTGATGCTTTTCATTTCGATCGTCTCGGGTCGTCGGCTGTTCTCGATATGTTTGATCCCAAGGTTCGCGGTTTGCGAACACGGGTTATGGATTCATCCGTATCGGGCGCCTTGGGAAATGATTCACGATTGTTCGTGGAATCGATCTCTGAAGAATCAACTCGTCGTTTCGCTCGGTCACGCCAAAGTTTTTGTCCAAATCCCCGCGGATCAGGCCGAAGCCTTCGAGACGGCGATTCGTAAACACGGAAAAATGTAAAAATTCGATCGCGCTTCGATCACATAACGAAAAAGAAGCAATTCATGTGTTTGTGATTCAGGATCGGTCGGCTGGATCGAAGCCGCGCCGCGATCAATCGTCCTCGATTTCCTCGGTGATCAGCTTGAAGAAATCGTCGTCGGCGACGGGGGCCGCGGTTTGATTGGGGGATTTCACGGCGAAATCCTCCGGGATCGCGTCGTCGAACTCGGCCTCGTCGACCGAGGCGCGTTCGATCGGTTGATGCCGGCGTGGAACCGCCGGCTGGGGCCTCGAACGGGCTCGATCGTCGTCTTCGAAGCCCGCCAACTCCATCAGCGACTTCCGCTGCCGCGTCTCAACGATATCTTCCTCGGAAGCCAAGACCTTGTTGCTCTCTCGTAACCGCGAATGACCCGTCGGTTCATAATCGATCCGAAAATAATGCGACGCGACTCCGAGCTGATCGTCGGGCAGGATGTGATGCTCGGCGGAAAGCTTGAGGCCGTTGATCGTCGTTCCGTTGCTGCTCGCCAAATCCCGCGCGTGCCAAACTCCGTTGATAAATCGGAGTACGCAGTGCTTGCCCGAGACATTTTCGAAATCGAGACAAATGTCACAGCTTTTTCGCCGTCCTACGGTGAGTTCGGTCTTGTATAGGGGGACGGGATCTCCTCCCCCAACCGGCGTTAGAACGCCGAGCGGCTTCCCTTGCGCGGACATGCGTTTCGCCTCCCACTGCCGTGCATGCAAGTACGTTTCCGCGGAATCATTCGCGCGCGCAGCGTGCGAGTCAAGCGGGGGTCGATCCGATTTTTTCGCTCCGACCCGAGCGACCGTTGGAGATCGGCGCGTCGATCGCGATCGCGCGCGGCGATATCCCCTCCAAAAAGACGATCTCGAACCGCTGGCGTGACGCTCGCCGATCTGTTACGGTCACGAAATCAGCCGACGCGAGGCGAATTGATCGGACCGACGCGAAGGCTCGACCCGAACCCGCGGTGAACCCGCCTTGATCGGAGCGAACATCGATGCGTAACTCGTCTTCGTCGTCCTCGCCAATGACGCGCCGCGATCTCCTCGCCGCGGGGCTCGCCGCCGCGGGAGGATTGGCGATCGCCGCGGGTCAAACCCGCGCCGCGACCCTTCAAACCGAAAACGGCGGCTACGGGCCCTTCAAAATGGGCCTGCAAAGCTACTCGCTCCGCGGCTTCAAAACGCCCGACGGCAAGATGGATTTTGAAACCGCGCTCGCCAAAACCCAGGAGCTCGGAATCAAGTATTGGGAATCGTTCAACGGTCACATTCCCCTTCTCACCGATCCCGAGGCGGTGCTCGCGGTTAAGAAAAAGCTCGACGCGCACGGGGTGACGGTGCTCGGCTACGGAGTGATCCACTTCGGCAAGAATGCCGACGAGAACAAGCGACTCTTTGATTTCGGCAAGATGATGGGGCTGCGGTATTTCTCGGCCGATCCCGATCCGGATAGCTTTGATCAGCTCGATCATCTCGTCGAGCAGTATCAAATCGCGGTCGGCATCCACAATCACGGTCCCGGCCACCGTTACGCCAAGATCGATACGATCGCGGCGGCGGTGAAGGATCATCATGAGCTGATCGGGCTTTGCAACGACACGGGCCATTTCCTTCGGTCGCGTGAAGACCCCGTCCGCGCCGTCGAGGTTTTCGGCAAGCGGACGTACGGAGTGCACCTGAAGGACGTGAAAGACGCGTCCAAGTTCACGATTTTGGGCCAAGGAGATTTGCGGCTGGGCGAGATGCTCAAAAAGCTTGCGGATCTTCATTACAATTACTGTTTGGCGCTTGAATACGAAGAGAATGAAAAGGCGCCGATCGACGACATTCGCGCGTGTCTCGCGGCCGCGAAGAAGGCCGCGGCGGCGTTATGATCGCGAGTTCGCACGTTCGAGAGCGCGGGGCGTCGTTATGATTCCCCGCGCGCTCGAGCCCGAGGCGATGGATACGGCCGAGGAGGCTCGCGAATACGACGCGATGGATCACTCCGCGGTCAACGCCGCGTTCGTCGCCGATTTTTTGGCGGCGCGGGGCGAAAGCCGCGGCGGAAGGATCGTCGATCTCGGCTGCGGTACGGGTCGGATCGCGATCCTGATCGCGCGCGCCGATCCGCTCGCGCACGTCGTCGCGATTGATATCGCCGAACATATGCTTACGGTTGCACGTGAAAATATTCAAGCCGCGGGGCTTTCCGATCGGATCGAGCTCGTTCGCGCCGACGCGAAGGGGATGAATGAAATCGCCGCGGGGTCGATCGCGGCGGTCGTTTCGAATTCGATCGTGCATCACATACCCGATCCTTCGCGTGTTTTGGCCGAGATCGTTCGGGTGCTCGAGCCGGGAGGGATTGCTTTCGTCCGCGACCTGTTCCGTCCCGATTCGGCGGCCGAGGTCGATCGGCTTGTTTCGCTTTACGCGGGAAATGAAACCGAGCGGGCGCGGGGTTTGTTCCGCGATTCGCTCGGCGCGGCGCTCACTTTGGCCGAGGTTCGCGAAACGCTCGAGCGAATCGGCGTGCGCGATCCCGAAGTCGCTCAAACTTCGGATCGTCATTGGACGTGGACGCTGCGTAAATCGAATTGAGGCTGATAATATCATCATACTAACCCGATGCGCAAGCGAGGGCTTTATGATATGAAGAATTTAATCATATAAATCCGGCGCGCAAGTTTTGGGGTTGCGCGTTTACTTTTCTTTCGGTATGGAGGCTTCATATGCGAATAGATCTGTAATACAAGCACCAAGCGCGAGCGAGTGCGTCCATTCGAAATAAAACGACTCACTCGCTCGCGCTTGGTGCTTGTATTCGAACGGCATTTCCGGCTTCGGCTCCAAATGTGATGATCGACTTAGATGTGATCCAATCTCTTGTCAATGAACGACTTACTGTTCGTCCCCGGAGGAAAAGCGCAACGCCAAAACGCGCAAGCGAGGATTTATTGATCTTGTCGATTCATCGTCGACGGCTTTGGGACGGCGCTTGACGTGTTCGTCGGCGCGTTGTGGAATGCAGTTCGTTTCACCTTTCGCGTCGTTCCGGGGATCATGAAGATGAAGATCAGCGTCTTCGCCTTATTGTTTGTTTGCGGCGGATCGATTTGCCTTGCGGCGGGAGGAGTGTCGTCTCCTTCGGCGTTGCCGAGGAGCGTTCCCGAGGCTCAGGGGGTGTCGTCGGCGGGGGTGCTGTCGTTTGTCGAGGCGGCGGATCAATCGGCCGATCAGCTTCACAGTTTGATGATCGTGCGGCATGGCCGCGTGGTTGCGGAGGGGTGGTGGTCGCCTTATAACGCCGAGTCGCGGCACGAGCTGTATTCGCTGAGCAAGAGCTTCACGTCGACCGCGGTGGGTCTGGCGATTTCCGAGGGGAAATTGAGCTTGGACGACGCGGTGTTGAAGTTCTTTCCCGACGACGCCCCCGCCGAGCCGAGCGGTCATCTCAAATCGATGCGGGTGAGCGACTTGTTGCGGATGTCGACCGGCAATCAAACCGAGCCGGGGCGGAAGCCGGGGGAAGTTTGGACGAAGGCGTTTTTGGCGCATCCCGTGCCGTTCAAGCCGGGGACGCACTTTCTTTATAACACGTCGGCGACGTACATGCTTTCGGCGATCGTGCAGAAGACGACGGGTGAGACCGTGCTCGATTATTTGCGCCCTCGCTTGTTCAATCCTTTGGGTATTGAGAATCCGACGTGGGGGGCGAGTCCGCAGGGGATTTCGCTGGGGGGTTACGGATTGAGCGTACGGACCGAGGACATTGCGAAATTCGGTCTTCTGTATTTGAACAAAGGTAAATGGAATGGAGCGGTTTTGGTTCCCGAGGGTTGGGTTGAGCGGGCGACATCGCGGCAAACATCGAACGGGAGCGATCCCAAGAGCGATTGGGATCAGGGTTACGGGTATCAATTTTGGCGCTCTCGGCACGGCGCGTTTCGCGGCGACGGCGCGTTCGGGCAGTATTGCGTGGTTCTTCCCGAGCAAGACGCGGTGATCGCGATCACGAGCGGGGTGAAGAACATGCAGGGCGTGCTCGATCTGGTGTGGGATAAGCTTTTGCCTGCGATGAAGGCCGAATCGCTTGCCGCCGACGACGCGGCGCGGGAGAAGCTGGGACAAAAACTCGCGGGTCTGACGATGCGTCCGCCTCAAGG
>JAKBCQ010000335.1 GCA_021807585.1 Planctomycetota bacterium
CGTCGCGGTCGAAGCGGTCGACGTTTGTATCGAAGTCGACGTAATCGTCGATGTGACGACGGGATAAGTCGAACCCGGCGTCGCGGTCGAGGTCGTCGACGCGATCGACGCGAGCGCCTGCGCCGTGTTGAGCGTATCGGTCGTGTTCGGAGTCGGCGAATTCGAGCCTAACTCGAGCGGACCGACGACGTTCGGCATCGCGGTCGCGGCGCTCAAAAGCCTGAGCGCCTCGAGCGATTCCACCCCTGGGGTGTAACGCCGTCGTGATTGGCTCGATTTTCCGCTCACGGCCGTTTGATCCCTTTCCAGCCAGTAATTCGGATCCGATCCACCAGGAACGTTTGAAAGCGGGCGACTTCAACCGGATCTTATTGGAACCTACGATATGTTCGGTCGACGCGCGAACGGTGACGACGAAAATACGGGATGGAACGATTTTGATCGAGGTCAATTTCGGTCGGAATCGACCAGACGCTCTGAAACGAGCCATTCTCAACGAATGAGCCTCGCCAGACGCTCGACACGCAGGCGTCCCGTCGAATCGTTATCGCTCGATTTCACCTTCCTTCCGCACCCGATCCAAACAAGCATCCTCTACAAGTAAATTGTCATTCCGCGGTGCATTGGGACACGAAAAATCTCAATTTTTCGGAAAGCCAATCGATCACTGAAGCATCCCTCTTCCCCAAAGCTCCCAGCTTGCCTCAACGACGTCATTTCGATGCGCCAAAACGCGATCGTGGAGGACGAATGTAAAATCGCTGTAACCCGGGATTACGTGCACTTTATCGCCGATTTTGAGCGGATAATCGCGCGGCATCGAGACGACGGTGTGTTCGGCTGAGAGGTTGAGAATGCGCGTTTCGGGGTGGTCGCGCAAGACGGGCGTTTCGCGGTGTTGGCTGATCGCTTTTTGACCGATATCGAGGATCGCGCGATCGGCCGCGGGCCTGCCGACGACCGTCGCCAAAACCGTGAGCGAATTCTCGTGCCCCTTCACGCCGCAACTCTTTGTGTAATAAAGGCATGCGAAAACGCCTCCCCCCGCCTGGATCTCGCTGATCCCGCGGTAATCGGCGGTGTATTGGTACGAACCGGTTCCTCCCGCCGAGACGATGGAGCAAGCGAGCCCCAGATCGGTCAACCGATCGCGAGCCTCGATCAATCGATCGAGCGCCGTGACGATCGCCCGCCGTTTTTCGTCGGGGTCGGCGATCATCAGCGTATGGCCTTCGTAACCCATCACTCCGTCTAGCCTTAGGCCGCGCGAATTCGCGACCCGGCGCGCCAGCTCGGCGGCGATCTCGGCGTTCGAGGCGCCGCAACGGTTGAGCCCCAAATCGACCTCGATCAACACGCCGATCGTCGTCCCGATCGCCCGCGCCGCGGTAGCCATCGGATCGATCTGATCGATATGATCGACACACGCCTTGGCGTTTGCGAATCGAGCGAGCGCCGCGAGCCGCGCCGTTTTCGCCGAGCCGACGATCATGTTCGCGATCAAGATGTCTTCAATGCCTGCCGCGGCCATCACCTCGGCCTCGGAAACCTTGGCGACGGTGACTCCGAACGCTCCCGAGCGGCGGAGGATATGAGCGATCGCGGGACATTTGAACGCCTTGGCGTGCGGTCTCCAGCCGATACCGCTCGACTTGAACCTGCCGGCCATCGTCGCGATATTGCGCTCGAATGCGCTCATGTTTAACAACAAAGCGGGGGTGTCGAGATCGCATACGTTCATCCCGATCGCGGACAATCGCATGATTATTCTTTCGGCAATTGATTTGTAGAATCGTTTGTTTTAAGGGGTCGCGAGATTTCTGGAAGAAGCGATCGCGCCGAGCATTTGTGCTTCGGCGCGATTGCTTTGGTTTCGATTAGACGTTGTACGTCGTCGACGAGGTCGTTCCGCCGTGTCCCGTCCAGTTGGTGTGGAAGAATTGTCCGCGGGGTTTGTCGACGCGTTCGTACGTGTGCGCGCCGAAATAATCGCGCTGCGCCTGCAGCAGGTTGGCGGGAAGTCGTTCGCGGCGATAACCGTCGAAGTACGCGAGCGCCGAGGCGATCGCCGGGGCGGGGACGCCGCGAGTCGCGGCGTGCGCGCAAACGCGCCGCCAACCGTCGGAACACCGTTCGAGCTCGGCGGTGAAGTAAGGATCGAGCATCAAGTTGGTGAGGTTATGATTCTTATCAAAAGCCTCTTTGATTTTACCAAGGAAAGCGCTGCGGATGATGCACCCGCCGCGCCACATGAGCGCCACGCCTCCCATGTTGATCTCCCATTTCGCTTCGAGGCCCATCGCCCTCATGAGCGCGAAACCCTGCGCGTAGGAGACGATCTTACTGGCGTAGAGAGCCTTTTCGACGTCGTCGATCAGCCCTTGACGATCGCCGTCGTACGTCGGTTTGGGGCCCGCGAGCAGTTTGCTCGCGGCGACGCGTTCCTCTTTAATCGCCGAAAGGCAGCGTGAGAAGACCGCCTCGCCGATGAGAGTGAGGGGCACTCCCAGATCGAGCGCCGAGACGACGGTCCATTTGCCCGTTCCTTTTTGGCCCGCGGCGTCGAGGATCAGATCGACCATCGGCTTGCCCGATTCGGGATCTTTATAGGCGAAGATATCGCTCGTGATCTCGATGAGGTAGCTATCGAGCGGACCCTTGTTCCATTGCGAGAAGACTTTGTGCAGGTCGTCGGCGCCGAGCCCCAGCAGCGAGTGGAGTACGTCGTACGCCTCGTTGATCAATTGAATATCGCCGTATTCGATACCGTTGTGCACCATTTTGACGAAATGCCCGGCGCCCTCGGGGCCGACCCAGTCGCAGCATGGCGTTCCGTCGGCGACTTTGGCGGCGATCGCCTGGAAGATCGGCTTGACCGCGGGCCACGCTTCGGGATTCCCTCCGGGCATGATCGAAGGGCCTTTGAGCGCACCCTCCTCGCCGCCGGAAACTCCCGTGCCGACGAACAAGATCCCCTTGCTTTTCAGCGTCTGGGTTCGTCTGGTGGTGTCGGGGAAGTACGAGTTGCCGCCGTCGATCAAAATATCGCCGGGTTCGAGCAGGGGGAGGAATTCGTCGATCACGGCGTCGACCGCGGCGCCCGCCTTCACCATCATCATGATCTTGCGGGGCCGCTTGAGCGACTTGACGAGATCCTCGACCGAATGACAGCCGACAAACTTCTTGCCTGCGCCGCGACCGCCAACGAAGGCGTCGACCTTCGCCGTCGTGCGATTGAACACCGCGACGGTAAAGCCGTGACTCTCCATATTGAGGGCCAAGTTCTCACCCATCACCGCGAGCCCCACCAGGCCGATATCGGCGGTCGCCGCGGTCGGGGTTGATTTTGAAGTCGTTGCGGTCGCCATGCGTCGATTCCTCGCGAACCAAAAAGCGATAAAGGGACGAAATTCTCGAAAGAGCGATTGTAACGCGAAGCACGCCCCGCCGGCAGACCCCGGGAAAGGCGCGAATCGCCCAGGATCAAACCGGACTTATTTTATAAACGGATATAATCATTTGAATTTGTGCTGATGCTTACATCATCCCTCCGCCCATCATTCCGCCCCCCATTCCGCCTCGCATCCCGCCGCCGCGGCGCGATCGCTCCATTTGTCGTATTATCATGCGTTCATTAATGTCTTTGAGAGATTGATCGAGGGGAGTTTGCGCCGCGGGGCTTGGCGATTCTTGGGGAGATCCGCCTTGACCCGGTTTCGTCGAATCGGTGTTGGGTTTGACATTGGGCTGCGGACCGAGCCGCGTTCGGCCGCGATGGATCGCGTATTCGTCGAAGCCGCGCCGCGCGATGATCGTCGCGGTTCCTCGAATTCCCTCGGCGAGGAAAACGCCGCGGGGATCGGTATAACCAGTGATGATTTCTTTATTATCAGATCCGATCGCCTTGATGAGCACCTTGGGGATCGGTTTATCGGTTGCGGCTTCGCGTACGGCGGCGCGCGCCTTTCCGGCGGCGGCGTCCTCGACGACGTCGAGCGAAAGGGGGCTGAAGAGCGCGACCCCCGACGCGTACAAATCGCCCCCGCGAGCCGTCACGAGATACGCCTTGTGCTCCTGAATCGGCAACGGGATCCGCGCGATCTTCTCCTCGAAATCACGCCCGTCGCCAAGTTTGACGGTCGTTTCGACGAGCGGCGTGATTCCCGCGAGGTCGATCGATTCGATCTGATCGAGCCCGCGCCGTTCGACATAAAGTCGCATCAGATCGACGGGATAAACCTTCACCTCGGCCGATTCCACATTACGGTATTTGAGCTCGATCGACGGCGAATTGAGCGGAACGCGCTTCACGACGGGCTCGGCTTTGGCGTCGGGCTCGGCTTTATCGTCCTTGGCATCGATCGCCGCGGGTGCGCGCGGCGCCGCGCCGGCTTGGGCTTTGTTCGGCTCGCGGAGCGTCGTCGCGTCAGCAATCGAGAATTGCTTGCGCGTGTATTCGGCGACGGCGATCGCGGCCTCGGGATATCGATCGCTCACCTGTTTATAATAGTCGAGCGCGAGCGCCGGCTCGTTCCGCGCCTCGTGGATTTGGCCCAAAAGGTACAGCGCTTCCAGGCGATGTTCATTCGGCTTGACGTCCCCTTCGCGATCGGTTTGGGTCGCCTCGGCGATTCGGCGCGCGACCGCGATCGCGCGGTCGAACCGCCCGAGTCGAAACAGGCCGAGCGCCTCGGCGTAGGCGAAGCCCGCGACGAATTCGCCGCGCGGATACAGCTTCTGATCGCGATCGGCTAATTTGATTACCGTTTCGTCGTCGTCGAGCTCAAGAAACGCG
>JAKBCQ010000336.1 GCA_021807585.1 Planctomycetota bacterium
ATCGTCGCCGCGCCGGGCTACAAACCCGCGAACGCGACCGCTGCGAAATGAGGAGGTCGATCGTTAACGATCGCATAAGATCGATACAATTAGATATGATCGCCTCTTCTAAACGTAACGCCGGCGAATATCGCGGCGAGCGGGACGATCAAACCATCCAAATATGGATATTGATATCGTATCGCGAGAATAGACGCCGATCAAGGCGCGATCCGCGGCTAAATTCGTGGGCGGTCGAATCGATGAAGCGAGAGGGATCGGCCGCGCGTCTCGAATCGGCTTTGATTTTTATCATTGAAATAAGAGATCGGGTGAATTCTTCCTACATGAACAATCGGCGAATCAGCCTCTAAAAAGTTCCGATCGCCCGTGAAACTCGCCTGGAAAAACCCGCCGTGCGCTCGGAAATACGGAAGATCGAAAACCGCGAATCCGTCGGACAGTCGTGCGGTTCTAAGCGGCCTACCCCCTTCCATGAAGTTCACCACTCCCGCGGGAGCGATCGAAGCCGGATCTGAAGAGGCGACGGTATCGATCAACTGCACGCCATATCCGGAACCAAAGGGGATGATCCGAGCGATAAACGAATTCACGCTCGCCGCGGGGACGACGGTTTGGAACAAAGGGTTCGAGGTCGAAGGTGTGAAATCGCCTCCGCCGCCATAGGACGCGGTGATCGGTAAAGCTTTCCCCGCCGCGACGAATCGGACCGCGATCGAAGCGGCGCCATTGATAAGGATCCCGTTCCCCAAGACCGTCGATCCCAGGTAAAACGTCACGACGCCCGAAGGCGTTTGAGCAACCGGGTCCTGGGCATCGACCGTCGCGGTGAGATTCACCAGGCCTCCGACAGCCGACCGGTCCATCGAACTTGTCAACGTCACGTTCACAAGAGATGGAAAGCTTTGGATATAAGTCGGCGGCGAATTATAGACGTCGAGCGGCGAACTCTCCGAACTTGTAAAGAGAGCGTTACCCGAATAGAAGGCGTGAACGAGCTGAGATCCCGCAGCGAGATCGGTCGTGGTGAAAACCGCGGTTCCATTCACCAGCGGCGCGAGGCCGAGAAACCGCGCTCCGTCATAGAACGAGACGTCGCCTTGCGGCGGGCTTGCGGGCCCCGAATCGCCCGGCGTCGCATATACCGATGCATATAAAGATGTCGATTGTCCGAAAACGGGGGTTTCATCGGGGGAGAGACGCAACCCGATGGAAGTACCAACTTTATTAACATAATTATATGGAGGATAATATTGATAGGATTGGTAGTTCGAGTCTCCGCTGTAAACCGCGACGATCGGATTATTTCCAGGATTGAGGATCGCATCGGGGATATCGATCGTCGCCGTCCCCGCGGAAAGGTTCGCGTAACCAATCAAAACATTTCGATCGTAGAAGGAGATCGTCCCCGTCGGGGGAGCGAGATCGGGCGAAGCGACGGCCTCGCCGTCCGCTAAAGCGGTGAATTGAACCGACCGACTTCCCGCCGTCGTTGACGACGACGTCACAGCAACATAAACATAACCTTGATTAACCGTCACCTGAACGGCGGACGACGAGGCCGGAGTATAATTCGCATCGCCTTGATAGGCCGCTACGATATCGTAGACGCCGATCGATAGAGCGTCGAGATGAAAAACGACGACGCCGTTTTCGATCGTCGCGGTCGCCAATTCTCTCGATCCGTCGTACAAAACAATGTCGCCCGTCGGCGCCGGGGCGCCGTTATACGGTGAAATCACATCAGATGTGAGATCGACTGGAAAACCATAATTTATAGTTATATTATTACCTTCACCATTGAAATTAATCGCCGCGCCCGGAACCGTCCGCGCGACTTCGATCGTCGAAACATTCGACGCACTCGCGTTGAAATCGGCGTCCGCCACAAAAACGGCGTGAAGAACGTCCGAACCCGCGGGAAGGCTCGACATCGTGAAATCGGCGACCCCGTTATTCGCGACGATCGACGCGAGCAAGGTCGAACCGTCGTAAAAATCGATCAATCCCGCGGGAATCAAGGAACCCGGTTCCGCCGAGGCGACGACCGCGGTCAAAGTCGCGGTTTCGCCGAAGCTCAACGTATCATTTGATGTTAGTAAACTTAATTGCGTATTCGACGCGACGACAGTCGTCGCGATCGACGCCGACTCGCTCGGGTCGTCGAGCGCGTTCCCCTGATAAACCGCGGTGATCGAATCCACACCGATCGGAATATCGGTACAGTCGCTCAGAATCGCACGTCCCCCTACAAGGGTCGATGAACCGAGAAACGACTTCCCCGTGTAAAAATCGACCGTTCCGGTCGGATTTGAAGAATTCGCCGCGTCCACCGCGGCCGAAAGCGTCACGGGCTCGCCGAAAACCGCCGAAGAAATCGAAGACGTCACCGTCGTCAAGGTCGCCGCCTTCGCCGCCGACGCCGCTCCGATCGCCGTCAGAACGACGTCGTT
Source organism: Planctomycetota bacterium (assembly GCA_021807585.1). Lineage (GTDB taxonomy): Bacteria > Planctomycetota > Planctomycetia > Isosphaerales > Isosphaeraceae > JAKBCQ01. The sequence goes on from JAKBCQ010000336.1 coordinate 2,454, forward strand.
GCCATTAACGCCTCCTTGATAGCTGATCTGAAATCCAACCGACGATCCGGAATTCGTCGGATAAACCACGGCGCCCTCGGGAAGACCGTCGAAGATCCCGTCGACGGCTTTTCCGCTCTGGTTATCGATCACCACGAACGACGTCCCGGGCGAGGGAACGTAACCCGCGGCGAGCGTCACATCGAGGCCCGCCGAATTGAGGTAAACGCCCCCTAGGCTTATCAGATGACCAAACGTCGATGCACTATTGAGCTCGACCGACAGGTTCGTCGTTCCATATCCCGGAGTTCCAATGGACAAACCGTCCGCTTGAAGCGCTCCGGCCCCCGCGTTTGCGAAATCTCCAGGGAAAATCGCCGAGCCCGCCGCGTTGAATGAACCGATCAATCCCGACCCTCCCGCCTCGCCTCCCGGATCGACCGACACCATGGTGTCAGGTAGGTCGGCATTGATATAAAGCAATCCTTGAGAAACTTGGATCCCCGAGTTCGACGCCAATGCGACCGTCGAGCTCAGCGTCATCGACCCGGCGCCTTGTTTTTCAATCCCGACACCGTTATTTTGATACGCGCCGACTTGATGGAATACCGACGCGTTGAAAACGAGACCGGGGTTCGAACTCCCGTCGCTCGAAACGTAGATATCGAGCGGCTCCCAAGATAACAGCAGTTCGCCCGAAATCACCGACGAAACCGGAGATGTCGATACATTGATATCGCCGGTCGATAAATCGAGAGCACCAGATCCCGTGCGCACGATCCCGCCGTCCAGGCTGAGAGAATAAATCGTCTCGTCGAATCCGTTCAGATCAAGAATCCCATTCATATTTACAATTACACTTGGTGATTCATAGATGAATTGATTGGGCGCGAGAGCGATAACTTTCGCCGATCGACCGCCTCCGCCGATCGTTAAATTCGTCAAGTTACCGGTCCCAAAACCGGGAGGCTCCCCGTCGTGCTGATCAAGTTCCAAAACCCCCGAGACGACCGAGATCGCGCCGATCGAATCAAAACCTCTTTGAGCGGCCAAGTCCAGCGTTCCCGAGCCGTCGACCGTCATGTTGAACACTTGATTGTTGAAGGCTTGCGCCGCCGAAGGCGAGTCGAGCATTCCGCTCAGCGTCAAGGTCGTGCCGGCGCCTACGTCGAACACCCCCGAACCCAGCACGATGTCGTTCGAAATCGTCGACACGCCCGAAGTCGCCGTGTCGGTAACTCCTCCAATCAATGCGAATCCGTTCCCTGAAATGTCGTATCCAGGCGCCTCAATCGTGATCGAATTGAATGTGAGCGAGGAAGATAAATCATCGATTGACGTCGTTTTTATCGCCGACGCCGGGAAAACAAGATCGGAACCCCCGGTCGGAATCGACCCGCCCCAATTCGCGGGATCCGACCAGTACGCGTTGGAACCGCCCCCGGTCCAGGCGAAAGTCGACGGCGTCGTTCTCGTCTCAAGTCGTTCAATATTCGGTGTTTGAGACCGACGACGTCGTAATCCGAGAACGCGATCCACGCGCGGAGAGCGTCGAGAGATGCTTTGACTCATTGTTGAAATCCTTTTCAAACTCTGGTTGTCAAACCGTGAACCGAAGGCCGTCCTTGCCCAGCGTCAAAGCGGTCGTTTGAGCCCTCGATACCCGATCCCACTTCAGGAATCGTGGAGAAAGCAACTTCAACCTTAGATATCGATGCTCGATTTTCGCAAGCCCATTTTTTGAGAAAACAGATTCGGCGATTCAGACCGAGCCGCGACCCTCCGACACCCTCGAATTCAAACTCCAGCCGTTTGTCCGATCGTTTTCCGAAACCATCAACCCGGATCACTGATTACCCCGCGGATCAAACATAATATTCATAGACGATTGAATTCTAGGTTTGTATGCGCGTTTTGTTTTTTCATCATTCGACATAACTTCGTCGAACTCGGGAGGGTCGTCGACCGCACCGACGACGCGTCCAACCCGCGCTTAATCCGATTGCAACCGCGCTCGATGGAGCGGACGAACGCCATCCCAATCGCGAACGCCAAGTCATTTCACTCTCGGTCCGTAAAGAATGACGAGCGAACCGACGAGGCAAATCGCGGCGCCCAGCAGATCCCAACGGTCGGGCCGAGTTTTCTCGACCCCCCAAAGCCAAACGAGCGACGCGACGATGTAAACGCCGCCGTAAGCCGCGTATGCGCGACCCGCCTGGGTCGAATCGACCTTCGTGAGCGCGAACGCGAAACACGCGAGCGCGATCACCCCCGGACCGATCCACAAAGGACTCTTATTCAGCCTGAACCGAGCCCAAAACGCGAAACACCCGCCGATCTCGGCGAACGCCGCGAAC
>JAKBCQ010000337.1 GCA_021807585.1 Planctomycetota bacterium
CCGTCCGTTCGAGCATCCCCGGCAAAGCCGCGATCGATTCGTGTTTTCCTTGCCAAATCATATGACAATAAGGTTCATCCGAGAAGACCGCGACGTCGGTCGAGCGGATCAAATCGGCGATCGCCTCGAGATCGGATCGGAGCGCGACCCCTCCCGTCGGGTTGTGCGGCGAGTTGAGGAAGATCCCGCGCGGGCGAGGATCGGTCGCGAGGAACCGCTCGACCTGCTCGGCGCGGGGCCTGAACGCGTGCTCGGCGGCGAGGGGAGCGAGCACGGCGCGACACCCTCGACGCTCAATGTTCGGTAAATATGTGGGGAAATGGGGGCTGAAAACGAGCACGCCGTCGCCGGGTTCGAGCAGCGCGTCGACGAAATACGCCTCGAACGGTTTGGCGCCCGAGGCGACGACGATGTTCGACGACTCGACCGGGACGCCGAATTCCTGATGCAACGCTTCGGCCGCCGCGGTGCGCAGGCTCATGAGCCCCATGCTGGGGCAATAACCCGTCTGATTCCGTTCGATCGCTTTGATCCCCGCGGCCTTCGCCGCGGGAGTGCTGGGAAACGGGCTGTCGCCGATTTCGAGCTCGACGACCTCCTTGCCGGTTTCCTTGAGCCGACGCGCCGCCGCCAAAACCGTGAACGCGGTCTCAGCGGTCAAACCCTCGACGAACGAACTGACGTGCGGCATCGATCTCTCCCCGATCGGTCTCGTGCAAAATGATTCAGATTCAATAATAGACTTTTCAAATCACATATTTTGAGAATAGATTTCTAGCGCGAAGCGATCGCCTGCGCAAGGGGTCGGATGACGCGGGGGATCAGTCGCTCTTGGACGATCTCTTCGCCGATTCCGCGCTGTTTACGGAACGAATCGATGAACGAACGGTCCCCGCCCGAACCCCAATATTGACGTACAGTGAAGTAAACACTAATTTGATCGTCGCTGAACTCCTCGGTTCGAACCTGGTACGCGTTGGTGCGGGTTTCGATCGAAAGGCGGCACTGGAGCCTGCACGTTTCATCGAGAGTCATCGTCACCGAAGGCTCGTAGTTGATCACCTTCGAGCCTTCGAGGTTCACCAGTCCCTCAAGGCTTGAACCCATCCCCAGAGCCTCGGCGACGAGTTCGTCGTGATTCCCTTTGTAGTTGAAATCGAACCCGTACAAAATATCTAAAGCCTCGCAATCGAGCGTGCTGACCGTCAGCAGGTGGGGCGCCACTTCGAGAACGAGCTCGTGCTGCTTGTACGCCTCGTCGAGCGCATCGGGATTGACGTAACCCGAGCAGAGACGACGCGGCTCGATCGCCAACCAGCGATAACTCGATTGCTCCTTGTCCGCCTCGAGCACGAAATCGCCGTTCTCCCTTGTGTAGAAATTGCACAGCTCCGGGTACGCCTTCTTCATCTGTTCAAAATAATGAAGGATCGTATCGCGATTGTTCGGCAGCTCCATCTCGGTGTTTAAGTTGACGTTGATGTAAAATTCGTCGCATAGATCAAGGTTGTGATACATGAAAGGATGTCTCGAAAGCTCGGGCCCCGATTGATCGCTCGGGATGTTCGTACGCGCGAAGTCGGGAGCCGACCGACCCGCGCCGATGAAATCGATTGCCGTTCGTCCGCTCAATCCGCCTTACATCATACTCCAAACACCCCCTCTTTGAAAATGAGCGTGGCGACCGAAATCGGGTTCGCCCGGAACGACTCGTTTCCGCTCGAGTCGCGCCAAAGAATCGTTCCAAGCGATCCCCAATAGACTTGGGAAAACGCGACTTTACTCGATCGTAACCTCTACTCCATAGAGACGTTGCGTTCGAAAAACCGGTTCCGTAAAGCCGCCTCCTCGGTCTCCATTGAGGCGACTTTAAAGGGTCGCTTGAAGTCGACCTCAGCCGCGGCGTCGATCGAGAAAATCTTTCAGCGCCAAAGCGCCGTTGTGTGCTTGATCGCGCGCCGCGTAAACGAGCGTTACGTTCCCCTCCGCGATCAGCCGTTCCAATTCTTCAACCACGACGAGGTTCTTTTCCATCTCGGATTGATACTTTTCGCAAAACTCGACCCATTTTTCGGGATCGTGATGAAACCGGTTTCTCAATTCGGTGGTGGGAGCGATCGCTTTGAGCCAAACGTCAACCTTGGCTCGCTCTTTGCTCAAGCCGCGGGGCCAGAGTCGCTCGACCAAGACGCGGAGGCCGTCGTCGGGGCTCGGTTCGTCGTAAACGCGCTTCAGGTGAATGTTGGACATCGGAATGCTCGGTTCAAAGTGCATGCGACCAATCGCCTTCAATCGAAGACGATGAGGTTTGGATCTCGACCTATGATCGTCGGATCCTCGCAAACCCCATTCTCGCGATTCGACCGTCGCTCGGCGAGTGGAAATCCGCGGTCGCCGTTCGCAATAATATAAAAATCAATAATATTTAAATATAAAATAAAAATAGGTTACGAGCCCGAACCGTGGGAGATCTCGACGTGATGATTTGATTCCGCGGCGTTCGGTTCGAATGCGGGACGACCGGGGAAGGCGGATCGCTCCGGGCCGGGTACGAGATTATCGACGCGGGAACGGGAACAATCAAAAATTTCAGTGAATTTCACACCTTGGAATAAGATATGGATCGCCGTTTTGACATAGCGAAAATTGCTCGAGAACCGATTCGACGATCGGCCTTCGGCGCGCGCGGTCCAGGTCGTGGGAACCTCGGCGACCGAAACGCCGAGACGAATCGGCTTGAGCGTCGTCTCGCAGCCGATCTCGTGAAGCGTCGCCTCCCACTTGATTGCGCGGACGATCGCGGCGCGAGTCAATTTGAATCCATAAGTAAGATCATGAATTTTCGTATGAAAAAGTAATCGGAATAATTGTTGAAACATCCAGTTGAGCGGTTTCTTGAGCCGCGAGTAGCCGACGAATCCCCCTCCCGGCGCCCACCGCGACCCGACGACGAGGGCGTGATTCCCTTCAATCATTTTCGTAAGCATTTGGGGAACGGCGTCGGCCTCCATTTCGCCGTCGGAATCGACGCTGAGGATCGGATCTCCCGTCGCGATCGCGTACCCCTCGCGGAACGCTCGACCCACCCCGGGGTTTTCACGCTGTTCGATCACCCGCACGCGGGGATCGAGCTCGGCGAGCGTTCGGCACGTTTCGCGCGTTTCGGCCGAAGATCGCGGCGAATGGACGATGATGAATTCCAGAAGCGAATCGCCGAGCAGGCCGTCAAGATCGCGATGGAGCCCGCGCAGGCTCTCGACCTCGTTTAAAACGGGAGTGACGACCGAAACCCGCGGTCGATTCAATGGTTTAAGATCGAACATTTCAGAATCTCTCGATGAGTAAAGGTTGCGATTCAAGCCGATCGTCTCCAGGGGCGGGATCACGGCCGATCGCCCGAGCGAATCCGTCGATCAAACAAGAGAAGAACAAACACAGTAATGATAGACAGTACAAGTTATTAATTATTAGCGAAAAAGTATAACTCGATTCGGCGATCGTCGTCGCGTAGACGGGGAAGGCCAGGCCCGGGAGAGCGGCGAGGACGAGGTTTTTGGAAGCGAGGAAAGCGGCTCGAGGCGGCTTTGACGCAGCGCTCGCTTCGCGGCCGCGGGCGTACGCGAGCGCGAACGCCGGCCCGACGGGAAGCCAAAAATAATACGTCCAGCCGAGCGGAGAGATCAAAAGCGAAGCGATCATCACGATCGCGAAACCGCGGTCGATGTCGGCCGATTCCAACCCGATCGAGGCGATTTTGAGCGACGCCAAACCGATCGCCGCGCAACTCGCGATCCAGATGACGCGAATCGCACTCGGGCTTAGATAAACGAGTGCGGGAAAGATCGGATTGATCGTAAATTCACGTTTGAGAAATCCCATGATTGAGGCGTTCATCGGCATATACGACCAATCGCCCGCGTCTGAAAGATTGGCAAGCCAATCGCGATACGCAAGCGATCCGTAATACGCGATTCCAAGGAAATGGCACGCGATCAACGCGATTGAGAACGAAAGAACGGCGCGCGGTCGCCGAACGATCAAGTAATAAACGCCGAAGATCAGCAAAAACGGTTTCAAGCTCGCGGCGATCCCGAGCCAAACGCCCGATGCGCTCCACTTTCCCCGCCGCGCCGCGCTCCATCCGAGCGTGAACATCAAGAGTAATAAAAAGCTCATATGTCCCGTAATGAGCGCCGTGGACGTTCCGACGAAGACGACCGAGGCGAGAGCGGCCGCGCCTTTTTCAACCAACGTCAAAGCGATCCGCGTTTCACGACCGATCCGCGCGATCGATAAAACAAGGCAGATCAGGCCCGCGATCATCCAAACCTCGAGCGCCGCGCGCTCGGATAACCCGACGAGCGGTTCCAATAGTAAGTGAAAATGCGGAGGATTTAAATTTTTAAGCAGAATTGTATGAGTTTCGTCGAGTCGCCAGGGGATCGACGCGTTGTACGCGTAGAGTTTGTCGCCGCGAGCGACCGACTCGACGCTCGCGAAAGCTCTGCCGAAATCGTTGCAAGGGGTCCATGAAATCATCGTCGACAATAAGAGAGCGTCGTATAATAACGAAATGAGGATTAAAGCCGGAATGCACGCGGCGGCGATCGACGATTGAGCCGATCGGCTTGGCGTCGTAGCCTGCGACATCTCGGCGGATTGAGCACGAGAGGTCGAACGCCCGTGTTCTGAAATCGTGTCGATAAAGCTCATACCGCCCCTTTCTCGATCGGCGCCGAGGGAGATCGGTTGAACGAGCGTCGCCGACGAATCGCCCCCGCGGA
>JAKBCQ010000338.1 GCA_021807585.1 Planctomycetota bacterium
GACGGCGACGGCCTCGAATTGATGCGCCGACTTCGCACCGCGGGGGTCGCCGGAGGGATCGCTCTCACCGGACTCGCCTCCGACGCCGACATCGCCGCATGCCGCGAATCCGGCTTCTCAGCCCATCTCCGTAAACCGATCAACTTCCACCAACTTGAAAACGCGATCGAACGCTTGCCCATTCGAGATTGATCAATTATTTTTATTTGTAAATGATTATTATATCGTCGTCGCGAATCCGCGTCGTTCGGTGAACTCGAAGTTCGATCGATTTTCACGATCGCCGTCCTTCGGATTCGATCGGCGACGACTACAATGTCTATGTGCGACGACGCGAAGCCGCTTCGATCGCCGCCGCGCCTTCACCACGAATCCGTTCGCTTACCCAGGAGCCAACCGATGGCCGTCTCGCTTTCCGCCACCCTCGCGAACGATCCTGTCGAGCACAAAACCAGCACGATCGGCGCCTACCTGATCGAACGACTTCGCGAACTCGGCGTGCGCCATATCTTTGGCATCCCGGGGGATTACGTCCTCGGCCTCTACCAGATGCTCGACGAAAGCGTGATCGAAGTCGTCGGGATGACCCGCGAAGATAACGCGGGATACGCCGCCGACGCCTACGCTCGAGTCAACGGTGTCGGCTGCGTCTGCGTCACTTACTGCGTGGGCGGCCTCAGCCTCTGCAACAGCGTCGCCGGAGCCTACGCCGAGAAATCCCCCGTCATCGTCCTCTCGGGCTCTCCAGGAATCTCAGAACGCGCCCGCAACCCCTTACTCCACCACAAAGTGCGCGATTTCTCAACACAATTCGAAGTGTTTGAAAAGATCACCGCCGCGTCCGCCGTCATCGACGACCCCACAACCGCATTTCGCGAAATCGATCGCGTCCTCGCCGCGGTTCACCGCTACAAACGTCCCGTTTATCTCGAAATCCCCCGCGACCTCGTGCTCAACGAACAACCAATCGCATACCGCCAGCCCCTCTCGACACCCCCCAGCGACCCCGACGCGCTCCGCGAGGCGCTCGAAGAAACCAGGGAAATGCTCGTCGCCGCCAAACGCCCGATGATCCTCGCCGACGTCGAAATCCACCGCTTCGGCCTCCAACACGAAATGCTCGCGCTCGCCGAATCGACCGGAATGCCGATCGCAACCACAATCCTGGGAAAAAGCGTCATCTCCGAATCGCACCCCCTCTTCGTCGGCGTTTACGAAGGCGCCATGGGACGCGAAGAGGTGACGAATCGCGTCGAAAACGCCGATTGCCTGCTTATGCTCGGTTGCTTTCTCACCGATCTCAACCTCGGAATGTTCACCGCCAAACTCGACCCCTCGCGCTGCGTCAACGTCACCAGCGAAGATCTTCAAATTCGCCGCCATCATTATCGTGATATTCGCCTTGATGACTATATAAGTGGACTTAAAGCTCTTGATCTCAAGCTCGCCCGGTCGCCGATTCCGCCTCGTCCCAAACTCGCCGAGGCCGCTCCGGCGCGAAGCGACGCCCCCGTCACGTCGGCGCGGCTTTTCAATCGAATCAATATGCTTCTTGAAGAGCAAATGTGCGTGATCGCAGATATCGGCGATTCGCTCTTCGGTGCGGTCGATCTGGCGATGACGAGGCAAACCGAATTCATCAGCCCCGCGTATTACACGTCGATGGGTTTCGCGGTTCCCGCCGCGGTCGGCGTTTGCAAGGCGAGCCCCGCGTGGCGCGCCCTCGTCATCGTCGGCGACGGCGCCTTCCAGATGACCGGTATGGAACTCTCGACAATCGTCAAAAATAAACTCAACCCGATCGTCGTCGTCCTCAACAACCGCGGCTACACCACCGAACGATTCCTCCTCGATGGAACGTTCAATAATATCCTCGATTGGAAATATCACAAAATCCCGGAAGTTCTCGGCGCGGGCAAGGGCTACGAGGTTCGGTTCGAAACCGAACTCGACGCGGCGCTCGCCGCCGCGCTCGCCGATCCGTCGACCTTCAGTCTCATCAACGTCCACCTCGACCCTTACGACCGAAGCCCCGCGCTCGAACGACTTACCAAACGCCTCTCCGAAAAGATCCGCTGACGGATTGTTCCTATGAGCCACAAACAATCCTTGAACGTCGATACCCAAACCGAATTCGTCGCTTTCGACGTCGAGACGACGGGCCTTTGGCCGATGACACACCGGATCGTCGAGTTGGCGGCGATCCGGTTCGACGACTCGGGACGCGAGATCGCGCGGTTTCATTCGCTCCTCAATCCCCGACGACCAATCTCTCGCGGCGCTCTCCACGTACACGGCATCAGCGACGCGATGGTCGCTCACGCTCCCGACGCAAACGCGGTTTTGCCAGAGTTCATCGATTTCCTCGGAAACCCGCGACACACGCTCCTCATGGCGCATCACGCGACGTTCGACGCCGGTTTCGTCGGCTGCGAACTCGCGCGTCGGGGATTATCAATCCCAACCCATCCGATCGTCGACACCCTCGAATTGGCGCAAACATGCCTCAAAGGCCCGCGATCTTTCAGCCTGCCAAGCCTGGCCGAAGATCTCGGCCTCGATCCGATCGACACGCATCGTGCGCTCGGAGATTGTGGACGCGTGAAAGCGCTTTGGGATCTTTTCGGTAAAACCGCGGGGGATCGCCTCAAAAAGTATTTCCTCATCGATCACGCGGCGTTTCGCATTCCTCCTCCGGAGGGCTGGGACGACGTTCAAGACGCGATCGATCACCGGCGATTCATCCGAATCGTGTATCAATGGGGACAAGAACTCAAGACCGCCTTCGACGCCACCCCGATCGGTTTCCTTCGCAAAGGAGGTTACTTGTATCTCGAAACGATCCTCCAATTCGATCAAAAAGAAAGAACATTTCGACTTGATCGAATTAAGGAACGTCTTGTGATCGAAGGGCGTCGTGGTTGATGTTTTGAAATTCAAGCGATCGTCGACACGTACTGAGGCGAGAACGAAAGAACCTCCGCGAGCCGGTCGTGATCGCACGACATTCTCTCGATGCCGGCGATGCAGGAGACGACAAATCTCAACGAAAACAAGCCTTTTGGCGCATCCCGAATGCTCTTCCAAAAAAATCGAGAAAAAAGGAAAACGGGTCTTGCAAACCGAAAGCGCGGTCGTTAACCTGTTGCATTTAGATCGATCGACGTGCATTCGGAACTGGATGAAGATCCAAGCGATCGATTCTCTCTCGGGCGTGATATTCACAGCCCCCGCGTCGTCCTCAGGTTTGGTTTGGGTTAATCATGATGGTTTACATCGATGTAAATACCCTACATCATGTGGGTTATCATCGATCGAAGAATCGTTGTGCCCTAAATCGATCGGCTTCGCTCTCCCATTTTGACCGACATCTTGATTGAGGATCGATCACATGAGCGCGCATCACGAGACGAGACGAGACGAGACGAGACGAGATGAGATGAGACGAAGCATTTCCATCTTAGGAGACGCGATCCACGCGATCCGGAATCTCGCGCAGAGTCTTCTAAGATTTTGCATTCAATCTTGCTCTCGATCCAAACACAATTTCATCGCGTTTCAACCGGACCTGTTCGCGATGGAAGAACGCATACCTGTCAGCGATTCTTTGGGATCGATCGGTGGTGGCGGAGTCGCCGCTTCATTCCTAACATCGGCTGCTTGGAATCATAAGATCGATCATCAAGATCTCACGATACTGAACGATCACAAACTTGATCACCAAATTTCAATCCGAAGGTTTTCTTTCATACCCTCGCGTCTTGGGATCGGGAACTTTGGCAAGAACAGACTCGTCGGTTTCCTTGGAGCAGGCTCGCAGGGATCGGGTGGGATGAGTTTGATCGATTTGGCGTCGACCAAATCTCAAGATGGTCAAGCGCAACGAGGCGATCAAATTCTTCGAACGGTTCAAAATAACGGATCGAGCGAGGCCGATTCACTCATTCGATCGAATCGATCGCAAAACGGCCTCATCAGCATTTATCGCGCTCCTTCACCACCTCTCTCGGGCGGGGGATCGGCGATGCAACCCCATGGAGGAGGATCTTATTCTCCGGCTCAAACGGGTGCGAACTCGATCGATTCATCGCACGTTACGGATCCGATCAATTCGAACATGAACAATGCTGCGATCACCGCATCGTTGACCGCTAATTTCGTTATCAACGCACAAATGAGCGTCCATGGAAACGACGTTCGGTCATCACCGATCTGGGCGTCTCAATCGATTACGGTTCCAGGAAAAGGTCAAGTTCCAGTTGTTACCCCCGTCGCGAGCATGAGTGGTGATATTCGACCGATGACGATGGGCTCGAGAGAATCCGTTCCGAAGAGTTCAATACCGTCATTCCAATCGAAAACGATCGGATCGGGATCAGCCTCGATAACGAGCGGGTCAGGTTCCGGCGGAGCTCCAATGATTTCATCGATCACGGGCGGACTCCAGTTAAATAATACACAGGCGCCCAATTATTCCATAACCAATGGAGTTCCCGTGGGAACATTGATGTCGATTGTTATCGCACCTCCACCATCATTGACATTTCAAACGATCGCTTGGACGGGTGGTACGAATGTTTCTTCGTATCTAAGCGTTGGGTACAATGATGCAGCTCCTCAAACCATGAGCCCGACGATGAAAGTCGTGACGAATCAGAGTACATTTACGTTTGTTGTGGATGCGACGGCTCGAACCTATAACGTTTCCGTTTCCGTTACTTATGCGAGCGGGGGAAATGGATCGGCTTCGCTGACATTCACATCGATACGTCCCTATATAC
>JAKBCQ010000339.1 GCA_021807585.1 Planctomycetota bacterium
GGGGTCAGCCGGGGAGCTTTTTGGCGAGCGTGCTTGAACAAGCCCAACTGCAACGTCGTCAACCGCTCGATCAGTTCATCATCAATCATCTGTTTTTGGCGGCTCTCTCGCGGCTTCCGTCGTCGGCCGAGCTGAACAAGGCGCGGGAGTTTTTGCGGTTCAATCCCGAGCCGAATCCGATTCCCGTCATGGAGGATTTGTTCTGGGCCTTGCTGAATTCGAACGAATTCGTCCTCATCCACTAACGAGCCTGGGCGCCGCGGGGGCGCCCGGTCCATTTCGCCGATCCCCGCGCGATCGAACGAACCAACGAGCGATAATAGGAGATTGCGTTTATGTTTGATCCAACGCGCGTCCCCGCGGGGATGTCTCGGCGTCACTTCATGAGCCACCTGGCCTCGACCACGTTGGCTTTACCGGCGATGTCGTTCGTGAACTCGCTCGAGGCGCACGCCGCGGCGGGGCGAAAGACGAATAAAAGCTGCATCTTGCTGTGGATGTCGGGGGGTCCGAGCCACATGGACACGTGGGACCTTAAACCCGAAAGTGAGAAGAACGGCGGCGAGTTCAAGCCGATCGCAACCTCGGCGCCGGGGGTGATGATCAGCGAGCACCTCCCCACCGTCGCCAAAAACTTTAAACACTTGAACGTACTTCGATCGCTCGATTCGCGCGAGGGGAACCACGATCGGGGAACCTACGTGATGCACACGGGTTACATCCCCAACCCGACCGTCGTGCATCCGAGCTTCGGCTCGGTTTGCTCGTACGAACTCGGCGAACGGCTGCAAAATTTCGACCTGCCGCATTACATCTCGATCAGCACTCCCGCGATGGGAGCGGGCTTCCTGGGTATGACGCACGCGCCGTTTATGGTGCAAAACCCGAACGCTCCGATCTCGAACATGAAGCCCCCCTCGGGCGTCGACGACATGCGGATGAATCGTCGCCTCAACATGCTTAGCATGGTTGAGCATAATTTTATGCAATCGAAGCGGGGCGGCATGCCCGGCGATCACAAGGCCGTGTACGCGAAGACGGTTCGGATGATGAGTTCGCAGTACAATCGCGCCTTCAAGATCGAGGAAGAGCCCGCCGCGGTGCGCGAGGCTTACGGCAAGGGGGGCTTTGGATCGGCGTGCCTGATGGCGCGTCGGCTCGTCGAAATGGGTGTGACGTTCGTCGAGATCGGCCTGGGAGGCTGGGACACGCACACCGACAACTTCAAAAAGCTCTCGACCGATCTCCTCCCGCAGCTTGATAAGGGGATGGGAACGCTCGTCGGCGATCTGGCGCAGCGCGGCCTGATCGATTCGACGATGGTCGTCTGGATGGGCGAATTCGGCCGCACGCCGCGGATCAACCAGAACGCGGGGCGGGATCATTGGCCCAAAGGCTGGTCGATCGTCATGGGGGGCGCGGGAATGTCCGGCGGCCACGCGATCGGCGCCACCGATAAAGACGGCATGGAGATCGTCGACCGACCCCTCGGCATTATGGACGTCGTCGCGACGATGACCAAAGCGATGGGAATCGACCTCGCCACGCAATACACGACGCCGCGCGGCCGGCCGTACAAAATCGTCGACGACGGCAAACCGATCCCCGAATTGTTCAGTTGATCAATCAATTGAACACGTTTTTGTTGAATCATCACGATCGAACCGAATCCCCGATCCGTCTTCACGACGCTTCGGGGATTTTTGTTTCAACGGTGAACGAACCCGCGGCGACCGCGGCTTCTCGAGCACATACGCCCTCGTCCGGGAGATCGCGGCGAACCGATCTGCCCAATCGCGCTCCGCGGGTGTATGCTGAACGCGGCGCGGCGGGCGCCTTCCCAATCGGCCAAGGAATTGACAAATGGACATGGATAAACTGGTTTCGTTGTGCAAACGACGCGGATTCATCTTCCCCTCGAGCGAGATTTACGGCGGAATCAACGGCTTTTGGGATTACGGACCGCTCGGAGTCGAACTCAAACGCAACGTCAAAGAGGCGTGGTGGCATGATCATGTAACGAGCCGAGACGACATGGTCGGGCTCGATTGTTCGATCATCATGAATCCCAAGGTTTGGGAGGCTTCGGGGCATCTCGGCGGCTTCAGCGACCCGATGATCGATTGTCGCGCGTGCAAGGGGCGGTTTCGCGCCGATCAGGCGACCGCGGTCGTTTTCGCGCTTGGTTCGGCGGAAGATCCCGCGTCCAAACCGCGGTTTTTTGTCGTCGGCGGGATCGGCGACCGCGACGACGTGCTCAAGGCGAACGAGAAGGGGATCGAAAAGGCCAAAAAGGCGAACAAGACCGCGGCGTGGCCCGAGACGAGCGAGACGATCCGGCTCGACGACGCGACGATCGCCGACGACCGCTACGCGCTCATCCCTTGTCCGGCGTGCGGCCAGGCGGGGACGATCACGCGTCCAAGATCGTTTAATTTGATGTTCAAAACATATGTTGGCGCGCTCGAAGACGATTCGTCGGTCGCGTACCTTCGCCCCGAGACGGCGCAGGGGATCTTTGCGAACTTCAAGAACGTCGTCGACACGGGACGCGTGAAGCTCCCGTTCGGAATCGCCCAGACGGGCAAAAGCTTTCGCAACGAGATCAATCCTCGCAATTTCACGTTTCGATCGCGTGAATTTGAACAAATGGAGATTGAATTCTTTTGCCGGCCCGACGAGGCTCAAGAATGGTATCAGTATTGGCGTGATTATCGCTTTAAGTGGTACACGGGATTGGGCTTGCGGAGCGATCGGCTGCGGCTCCGCGACCACGATTCGGCCGAGCTCGCGTTTTATTCGACGGCGACCGCGGACATCGAGTACGCGTTCCCGTTCGGCGTCAGCGAACTCGAGGGGATCGCGCACCGCGGCGATTACGATCTTTCGAGGCACCAACAATTTAGCGGCAAGGATCTCAGCTATTTCGACGAGGAACGCAAGGAGCGATTCATCCCCCACGTGATCGAGCCCTCGGCGGGCGCCGACCGAGCCGCGCTCGCGTTCCTCTGCGAGGCGTTCGTCGAAGACGAAATCGGCGGCGAGCCCCGCACCGTCCTCAAATTCCACCCCAGGCTCGCGCCCGTCAAAGCCGCGGTCTTTCCCCTCGTCAAACGCGACGGTATGCCCGAAATCGCCCAAAAGATCGTCGCCGACCTCAAACGGAAAAAAATCAACGCATTCTATGATGAAAAAGGGGCGATCGGTAGAAGGTATCGGCGGCAAGACGAGGCGGGCACCCCCTTCTGCGTGACGGTGGACGGCCAAACCCTCGTCGACCAAACCGTGACGATCCGCGATCGCGATTCGTCCAAACAACGACGAGTCGCGGTCGATTCAATCGTCGCCGCGGTCGACGACCTCGTCGACGGAGTCGAAACCTTCACGACCGATTGAAAACATAATTAGATATCCAATTACGCAGATATTTTTTCACGCGAATCGATCGTCGGCGATCGCGCTTCGCGCCGATTCGGCTTCGATCGGATACGCGCGTAACGCGACGAACGCCGAACCAGCGGCTAGGCCGACCGCGATCGCACATGTAATGATTACTTGTTTCCATGTGGAAAGACGATCGATCCCGGGAGCGAGCGCGATCCACGCCGCCTGAGCCGAGATCGTCAAAAGCGCGATACAGCCGACGAGCAGATCGGCGAAATGCATCCCCGAAAGCGCAAGCAGAACCGTGAGCGCCGCGAGCGCCGGGACCGAAGCCGCGGCGTCGGCGAACCTCGCGACAAAAAATGAAACGAGCATCATCATTGTGCATAAACACGCGATGATCGCCGCGAGAACCCCCAAAACGAGGCTCCCCGAGAGCGCGAGAGTAACCGCGAGCCCCCCCGAAGCCGCGGCGATCGAAGGCCAAAACACCGCCGGTCGAACGCGTTCCGCAAGCCGATCGAGATCGATCCAATAAAGCCAGACGAGAAACCCCGTCGCAAGCCGCGCCCAAACCGAGGGCCTCGTTTCGGCCGGCATCAGCCGGAAAAAGAGGTACACGCCGACGATCGACAATCCAAGACGCGCCGCGAGCGAGACCGAACGAGCCGACGCGACGACCGAAGCGATCAATCCGACAATCATCCCTCCGATCGCCACGAACGGCGGCCAATCCGCGGCCTCCACCGGTTGTAAAGTCGGTGCGCCTCGCACCGCGGCGTGTGCAACCAGGTAGCCGATCGCCGTGAAGCAAGCGACCCCGATCGAAGCGAACGGTATCGGTTTAACAACCCATTTCATGATGATTCTTGACAATTTTGAGCGACCCGCCACGCGATCGAAGCCGATACGTCGCGCTGCTCGATACTCGATCGCCTACGATTCCAAGCCGAAACCCGAGTCGTTCACGCGGCTCAATCGTTTGCTCGCATACAAGCGGCCTACGTTAAGCCGCGCGAAACTTTGCATTGTGCCTACTTACATTATAACAAAAGAATCTGTTCTTTCATCATTGATGATTACCTTCAAGGCTTGCGATCAATCGGATCTCGTCCCCCACCATGGGAATCATGTTTTTCATGCCGAAATCGGAACGCTTGATCGTGAAGTTCGCCTCGATCCCGGCGACTTTGCCTCCGCGAGGACCCGTCGCCGTTCCCGTCTTCACGACCTCGATCGTCACGCGCTTGGTGGTTCCGTGGAGCGTCAAATTCCCCGTGACGAGCAACGTATCCTCGCTTTTCAACTCGACCTTCTCGCTCTTGAACGTGATCGTGGGAAATTGCTTCGCGTTGAGAAAATCGGGGCTCTTCAAGTGCTGATCC
>JAKBCQ010000340.1 GCA_021807585.1 Planctomycetota bacterium
GCGTCGGCGGGATGATGCGGATCCCAGAGCCGTATTTGAAACGTGTCGAACTCGGGAGCGGCGTCAAGTTCCGCGGGAGGATCGCCCGCCCCGCGCGTTCGGGTGAGGCTCGCGAGCTCGATCTTCCCGCCCGCTCGCGAACGTTCTTCAACCGAGCCCGTCCGCGCCCCCGCCGCGGGAGCGACCGATCGTCGCGCCGATCCCCCGGGTATCTTTTCAATCGTCAACAATCGCTTGCCGAAAAGATCTGAACGAATCGCTAAGATTTCATGTCCAGGTGTTTTGATTTCACACACCGAGGATCCCGTCGCCACGTCGACGAGCCGGATCCCCTGCCCGTCCCCCCGCACCACGCCGATCCACGGCCAAAGCAGCGCCATCCGGGGCGCCGGGCCGATCCGATTCGACGTCCGAAGCACCGGACTCGGCGCTTGGCCGACATCTGTCGGATCGCCGAAAAGCCGATGCCGCGCGAGCTGCTCCTTACGGTCGACGTTCCATATGTCGATCTCGTCGAGCGTGTCGTTGAGCGTCACCAACCGCCCGGGTTCTTTCGACCCCGGAGGCGCGAAGAGGAAGGAAATCCCCTGCGATTTCCCGGTCGCGATCGATCCCCTCGAAACGATGTCGCGGAGCGATAAAAAGCCGATCGCCTCGTTCCGCAACTTGAGCGCAAGTTCGCCCGCGGCGCCCGTCGCGACCGCCTCGCGGAGCAGATTCAAGCCGCGCTCGCGCCGGTTGGGCTCGTGCGACATGCGTAAGCTCGACGCCTCGCGGAACAACGAAACCCGCTGCGCCGCGACGGCGCGATCGCGCTCGGCGAGCACGCGGATGTGCGCGAAAGTCGCCACCGATAGCACCACCGTCGCCGCGACCACCGACACCGAACTCATCCCGGGATGACGTCGTGCAAACCGCAACACGCGACCGAACGGGCTGATCCGCCGCGCCCTCACGGGTTCGTGATGCAAAAACCGGAGCAAATCGTCGGCGAGATCGTGCGCCGACGCATAACGATCCGCCGGACGCTTCGCGAGCGCCTTGAGAACGATCGTTTCCAGATCTCGGGGGATTTTGTCGTCGTACTTCCGCGGTGGAACGGGATCGCGGGTGCGGATCTGCCGCGAAAGCTCGGCCGCCGATTCGCCGTCGAACGGCGATTTGAGCGTCAGCAGCTCATACAACGTCGCGCCTAAACTATAAATATCCGTGCGATGATCGATCGCTCCGCCGTCGGCCTGTTCGGGGCTCATATATCGCGGCGTTCCCAGGAGACTCTCGGTTTGCGTCAGCGACGGATCTTTGATCCGCCGCGCCAGGCCGAAATCGGCCACCCAAACCGCTCCCCGCGCATCGACCAGCAAGTTCGAAGGCTTGACGTCGCGGTGAATCACCCCCTGAACGTGCGCATGACCGAGCGCCTCCGAAGCCTGCCGGCCGATTTCCGCCACCCAGCGGAAATACGCCGCGCCCCGCGGCGGATCGAACGAGGCCGCCGCGTCGTCGTCGTTGGGACGATCGTTCGCGAGCTGAAATCCCCCGGGCGCCCACGGCGCGGTTTCATCAGAACGATTGCTCGCGTCTTCGAGCTTTTTGGTACTGATACGCTTACGTGAAGATCGATTCGATCCCGATGCGGTCGGCCTTCCTTTGCGCATTCCCTTGACGACGCGGTCGAGGCCGCAACCCTCGATGCGTTGCATCGCGTAGTAGCACAACCCCCCCAGCCGACCGACGTCGAAAACCGGCACGATATGCGTGTGATGCAGCCCCGCGGCGGTCCGCGCCTCGTTCAAAAAACGGCGTCGGCTCGAAGCGTCGGGCGCCGCGTTCATCCCCAAAACCTTAAGCGCCACCGGGCGGTCGAGCCCGAGATGCACCGCGTCGTAAACGACCCCCATTCCCCCCCGGCCAAGCTCGCGAACGATCCGATATCCCGCGATTTTCCGCCCCGCCTCAAGCTTGCCGGGTTCGCCGCGGCCCGCCGATCCCACCAATCCTTGAACAAGTGAAAGACCGTCGAGCGCCGCGCGGAGATCGTCGGCGAGCGGTCCGTACCGCGCCGCGAATTCATCGGGATCGGGGGCGGAACCACGCTCGACGAGCTCGAGATAGGTCTCGAGCGCGTCTCCCAGACGATCGTCGCCGGGGATCGACTCGCCGCCGCGACGCACTCCGCCGTTGATAAATTCGGCGGTTCCCTCGCCGTCGCGAGCGGGCTCTCCCTCGTTCCAATCGATCTGGCGAATCATGGCTCTTCGTACCTCAAGGAACCGCCTGGAGGACCTTCCAGGGTCCGTTTCAAACTCTTTAACCCCCGCGCCCATAAACCGCGAATCGTCTTTCGGCTCACCCCCATCCGTGCGCCGATCGATTCAAATGAAAGCCCGTCCACGTGATACAACCAAAGAACCTCGGCCTCGGATTCGGGAAGCTCCGTCAGCGCGTCGGCCAATAACACCGTCAGCTCGCGTCGACTCGCCGCCTCGCTCGGACTCGTCTGGCTCAGCGCCAAAACATCAAGCAAAGATCCTCCCTGAATCCCTTCGCTCGCCGCGGGTGGCCCGCCTCCCATTCCCCCAAGAGGCGCGTCGAGCGAAACCGCCCCGGTCTCGCCGGCACGCTTCACACGGTTGTGATACCGACCCAAATCGGCCAATTTTTGGCCGACCAGCCGCCGCAGCCAACCGACCAGCGCCGCCTCGGTTTGACCCGTAAACTGGGGAAATTGCCGAACCACCTCGACGAGCGCCTCCTGAACCACGTCGGAAAGCTCAACCCGCTCCCGCAACCTCGGCCCCAAACCCGTTCGCACCACCATGCGCAAATAATTGCGATAAAGCGAACACAACTCGCCGAGCGCCTCGCTCTGACCGGCGCGCGCCTTCGACATCAGTTCCAACGGTCCATCGGCCATCGTCAAAAACCCCGTCGCCCAGGACCGCCCTCGCCGCGTCGATCAATTCGTTCCTCTATTTCTAGGCGTCGACTCGCGCCGTTCGGTCCCGCTCAATTCTATCCGCGCAACCCGATCCGCGAACAATCGATTCGAATATCCCTAAAAATCATATGTTTTTATATATAAGATTTTTTTCCAATCCCTTCGGATATCGACGCGATCGAGACGTCTCGACCCCGCCGACGCCGCGCCGGATTTCGTCGAAGAGGGATTGACCCCCAATCCGCTCGTCGCTAGCCTTTTTGAGATTGAGTCTCAATCACAACGAGACTTGGTCTCAATTAAGCGAGCGCTTGTTTCCACGACCAGGGAGAGCATGATGATCAAGAAACGGCAAGGGTTTACATTGATCGAGCTGTTGACCGTCATCGGCCTGATCGGCGTCCTGATCGCGCTCCTTTTGCCCGCGGTTCAGCAGGCGCGTGAAGCCGCTCGCCGCGCACAGTGTCTCAACAACCTCAAACAAATCGGCCTCGCGCTCAACATCTATCACACCGCGATGAACGTCTTTCCCGCGGGATACCTCGCCTCGACGCCCCTCGTCGACGGCGTCGACGACACCGCTCCAGGTTGGAGCGCACTCGCGATGATCCTCCCCCAACTCGATCAATCCCCCCTCTTCCACTCCGCAAACTTCAACCTGCCGATTCAATCGCCCGCCAACGCCACCATGATCGGCACGACAATCCAAACATACTTATGTCCATCAGATCAATTTGTATCGTTTCCGTATGCCGTGCCCGATCCCTTCGGCGCCACGTCGGCGCTCGCCGCTCCGGCAAGTTACGCCGCGTCGTGCGGTGGAAACGAAACCGACACCGTCATGGGAGATGACGGCCTCGGAGTGGGACGCGGCGTCTTTTATCGCAATAGCCGCGTCTCGATCGCCGATATCCTCGACGGCACAAGCCAAACGATCGCGATCGAAGAACGAGCTTGGTGCGTCGCGCAGGGCGTTTGGTGCGGCGCCATCCCCAACGGAGTCATCCTTCGCGGCAAACGCAACGCATGCCCCGGATCCGATAGCGCCTCGTTTCCAGCTCCCACGCTTGTCCTCGCTCATTGCGATCAGATCAACACCAATACCGATACCGATAGCGGCCTCGATGACGCGTCGAGCAATCACCCGGGCGGCGCCAATTTTCTCTTCGCCGACGGCGGCGTTCACTTTCTTCGCAGCCGACTCTCCGACTCCGCGGGAATCGGACCCGGCGGCGCGGTCGTCTACACCCCCGCCGACCTCAAATTCCAGGCGCTCGGAACGAGAAACGGCGGCGAAGTGATCGACGATTCACCATAAATCGATTCAATTGATTAAACTTATTCTATATAACTAAATTCTATTATAAATTGAAGGCGCGCCGAAATGATGAAGCTTTATTTATCGGCGGCGATCGTCTTTGCGATCGTTTGCGGATGCGGCCGAAAACCGAGCGGTCCGATGACCGTGGGGGGAAGAACCGTCGCCGATTGGGCGCTCGACGCGAGATCGAACGATCCTCGCGTTCGCGCTCGAGCGGTGTCTAAACTTGGGAACGTCGGTTCGAGCGAGCCGGCCGCGTTTGAGGTTGTTCGCACGGCGCTCGGCGATCCCGATCCGCGCGTACGCCGAGCCTCGATCTTGGCGATCCCCAAATTCGGATTCGAAGCGACCGCGAGCGTCGCGGAAACGCTCGAATCAATCGCTCGAACCGATCGCGACCCCGCGATTCGCAAACTCGCCGCGCGCGCCCGAAACAATAATTAATTTATGAACATCATTTACTAGAATAGCCCGACTCGATGAAATCGATTTCGTTGAACGCGG
>JAKBCQ010000341.1 GCA_021807585.1 Planctomycetota bacterium
TGATCTAATCTCTTGTCAATGAACGACTTGCTGTTCTTCCCCCGAGAAAAAGCGCAACACCAAAACGCGCAAGCGAGGGTCCAATCCAATGATCAATCGAAAACCCCTCGCGCGCGAGTCGTGTTGGTAGGATTGCGGCTACGCCGCGTGAGGTTCTTGCGCGAGAATTGGACCGATGCTTGTCGATCAGGCTTTGTCGGCTCTGGTTTTCGCTTTGGATTTCGTCGAGGAGATGGCGTCGCGCAATTCTTGCGCGTCGGGGATTCGCATCACCACGATGTCGGATTCGGTCTCGGGGTCGATATCGATCAAGTACCACGAGCCGCAATCGCTGCAAACGCCGAGGAGGCGATCGGGAACCTCGGCCTCGGGTTGATTGATATCGAGGTTCGATTCGCAGCGAAGGCACAGATACCCGGACAGTTCGAGATCGGAACCGACCGGATGGCGGTATTCCAAATGGAGTGGAACGCTCTTTCCGGACGATTCAGGCATCGGAGTGTCCTTGAACTCGAAGCACAACAAGCCCCTATTCGTAACGTCTAATGATAGCGAGCTTTTTCCGCGGGTCGACATGCGCTCCCATCGGAATCCGAATCGTGGACCCCATGATTTACGCCATGATACGACCCTTTCACAATCATCCGTCAAGGTCGAGGAGCTTGCGGATGAGGCCGCCGAACGCCGAATGAATCGCCCTAGCGATAACAACTACATGACGACTTTGAATAGAGCGAAAACGAATCACCCGGCCGAGATGCTCATGAACCGCGATTGATGGATCGAAAAGAAAGCGACGTCGACTTTTTAAGAATCGCCGAGGTTCCTCGATCGATCGTATCGAGCGACCCGCCGTCGGTCGTTGAACGTTCCAACCGAAACCTTGATTCGTCCTTATCAATATCCCAATTGCCGCAAGTCAAGTCCAGTGATTTTTTTGCGTCGGGCGGCGTCGGCGTTACCCCGGTTCCACCAAAGGCTTCAACACGTAGGAGAAATTTGAACGCGGTCCGATTCGTCGTTCGCTTTCGCACCACGATAATAAGCTTAATTGAACGCTCGCGCGATTGATGAAATTACTGTGGGAGCTTGTCATCGAACGAGCGGCGTCAAGAAATCCCAAAGATCGTGTCCGGTTTTGCCGCCTCGTGCGGGGTAAAATGATGCGACGTCCGAGGGTCGGCAGATGAATCGCGAAGAAACGCATGCTGCACAGGTGTTTATGTCACATCACGGCTTCGTGATGGGCTTGGCGCTTAAGCACGCGCCGTGGCCGGGGCTCGCCGAAGATGTGCTGCAGCAGGTGTTCCTCGAGTTTATCGCGAAAGCGGACCGGTGGGATCTCGACACCGATCCCAAGCCTTTGCTGGCGACGATGACGCGTCATGTCGCTCAGCGGTACTGGCGTGAACGGACGCGTGAAATGCCCGAAATGATGCGTAAGCTTGCGGATCACTTACGGATGCTCGCCGAGGAGCGAACCGCGCCGGCTCGATATGAAGAAGAAACCGACGCCCTGCGACGCTGCCTCGAAAAGCTCCCCGCGAAAAGCCGGTCTCTCATCGATATGTATTATTACGCCGATCTATCAACCGCCGAGATCGCGTGCCAAACGGGGACCCGGACGGACACGGTGTGCCGCGCGATTTGTCGGTTACGCGAGAAGCTCCGGATCTGTATTAACCGATCGACCCAGGGGGGAGAGGCTTATGTCTGACATTCCCGAACCCCCCGACGAACGAAGTTCGCTCGACGACGTTGACGAACTGATCGAACGTTATCTCGTCGGAAATCTGACCGAAGCCGCGGCCGAACGCCTTCTCGAACGGGTCGAGACCGATCCGAACATGGGGCAAAGTATACTTGAACAGTTTGCTATTGATACGATGCTCCGAAGTTTATGCGGCGCTCGCACGGCGATGAGGGCGCCGATATCGTCTTTGGTGCGCGACGGCGGCGGGTCCGACCGTGATATGACGCGCGTCGGGCGTTTCAACCGGTCGACGGTGGCGGTTTCAGCCGCGTGTATCGCGTTGATCGCGGGTGCGATCGTTTGGTTGAAGAAACCGGTGCGAGAGTCGGCGCCGAGCGATCGAGGCCGTGAATCGGCTCAGTCGGTGTTGTTGATCGAGCCGACGACGGCGTCGGTCGCGGTTCTGGCTCGCTCGGTCGATGCGAGCTGGTCCGATCCGTCCCGCTCGTACGAGGTCGGTTCGCCGCTCAACCCCGGCCGGCTCCGCCTCAAATCGGGGCTGGCTGAAATCGAGTTTTTCAGCGGCGCCCGTGTGGTGCTCGAAGGCCCCGGCGAGCTTGAGCTTCGGTCGTCGATCGAGGCGTATTGCTCCTCGGGCCGGTTGAGCGCCGAGATTCCCCCTTCGGCTCGTGGGTTTCGGATCGATACGCCAAGCGGCGCGGTCGTCGATCTGGGAACCGAATTCGGCCTTGATGTAACAGGGTCGGAGTCTGAAGTTCATGTGTTTAAAGGTGAGGTTGAGCTCCACGCCGATTCCAGACCGAAGCGGAGTTTGAAGGAGGGAGAGGCGGCGGCGATCGGCAGGACGAGTTCGGTTCGGATGTTCGCGGCGAACCCGACGGCGTTCGCGACCCCCGCGGTGATGCGAAGCAGATCGACCGAGTCTTTGCGGCGTCGATACGACGCATGGCGGAAGGCGAGCGCTCGTTGGAATTTGGATCCGTCATTGCTGGTTCGGCTCGATATCGAAGGGCTCGCGCCCGGCGACCAGGCTCTTGCCAATCGAGCAGATTCGGGTTCGGCGATCGGCCCTGCGACGATCGTCGGCTGCGGCCGAGTTGAAGGGCGATGGCCTGGCAAGGGGGCGCTGGAATTCCGAGGAGTCGGCGATCGAGTGCGGCTCGACGTTCCCGGCGATCTTTCTTCACTCACGTTCGCGGCGTGGGTTCGCGTGAACGGATTGGACCGAAGGTTCAACTCGCTCTTCATGTCCGACGACTTCAAAGCGGGCGCGACACACTGGCAGATTCTCAACGACGGTCGGATCCGGCTCGGCGTCGCGGGACGCAACGGGGCGGGTCACGTCGATTACGATAGCCCCGTCGTCTTCACGCCTGAACGGCTGGGTCGGTGGGTCCACCTCGCGGTCGTCTTTGACGGCGAGCGTCGACAAGTGATCCATTACGTCGACGGTCGGCGGGTCAGTTCCAACCCCGTTCGGAAGGTCTTCGCGTTACGCGTCGGGGCGGCCGAGATCGGCAACTGGAGTTCGGCGACGCGCGTCGATCGGTCGCCGATCCGTCACTACAGCGGGCGGATCGACGAGTTCTCGTTCTATCGCCGAGCCCTCGACGAAGGCGAAATCGGCGAGATCGCCGGCCTCGCCGCGGCCGCGGACGATTCATAAACCTTCCCCGGCTACGTGAGGATCTAACGAGATTTTCATCCCCGTGGATCTTGAATTCAAGGCGATCAAAATCAATTAGAATTGTAAAGTACTCATTCATTGAAAGGACGTTCGCCGATCGCCGGCGTGACCGCTCGGTTTCCGCCGGCCTTGAAGACGATTTCCGCTCCTTTGTTCCGGGACTTTCCACGGATATCACTCTCATCGAAAGGCATGAATGATGTCGAATCGAAGCAATTTATCGCGTCGCGGGTTTATGAGTCGGTCGCTCGCGGGGCTCGCGGCGGCGGGGCTTCCGGCTTGGTACGCCGAACGCGTCTTCGCCGCGTCTCTCGCCGAGGCCGCCGACGATAAGGCGGTCGGAGCGAACGGGAAGCTTCAGATGGGGGTGATCGGCGTCGGACCCAATCCCCGTCGGTCAAACGCGTTGTACGGCGCGGCGAAGAAGTTCAAGCACGTCGCTTTCACGGGGGTGTGCGATGTCGACGGTCGGCATCGTGAACACGCGGTCAAGCAGTACGGTAAAGACGGCTATCACGTGAACAGTTACAAGGACTTCCGCGAGATCTGCGGGCGCGACGATATCGACGCCTTGATCATCGCGATTCCCGATCACTGGCACGCTCTTGCGGCGCTCGAGGCGCTCCGCCGCGGAAAAGACGTTTACTGTGAGAAACCGCTCACGCTGACGGTTCAGGAGGCGTTGGTTTTATCGAAGGCGGTTCACGATTCGGGGCGGGTTCTCCAAACGGGGAGCCAGCAGCGGAGCGAATTCGGCGGCAGGTTCCGGCTCGCGGCCGAGCTCGTCCGGTGCGGCCGAATCGGCAAGATCAAGACGATTGAATGTCGCGTTGGGGACAATCCGGTCAGCGGCACGATCAAGGCGGTCGAGCCGCCGAAGGAGCTCGATTGGGACATGTGGCTCGGGCCGACGGCGCAGGTTCCTTATCGTCACGAAAGCGATAAGAAAACGAACTGTCATTACGAATACCGCTGGTTCTACGAATACAGCGGCGGCAAGATGACCGACTGGGGAGCGCATCACCTCGATATCGCTCAGTGGTGCCTTGGCAAAGACGGGAGCGGACCGACGGGAGTCGAGCGCATTTCGGCGGTCGAGCCTCATCACGGAACCGACGGTTATAACACGCACCCGAAGTTCAAGCTTCGGTATACGTATCCCGGCGGGATCGAGGTCTTCGCGATGTCGGGAGGGGGTTCGACGGTCGACGGCCTGGTCGACGCCCACGGTCAAAAGCGTAAGGACAGGCAAGGGAGGGTTTTTGAGGGAATCAACGGCGACGAGAACGGGCTGTTGATCGTCGGAGACGCGGGGACGATTTTCGTGGGCCGGGGGTTCATCGTGAGAGCGGAA
>JAKBCQ010000342.1 GCA_021807585.1 Planctomycetota bacterium
TCGCGCAACGACGAACCGCGGTGACCGTCCCCTCGCCGAACGGGTTTGATCCAATCGATCGCTTCGATTTGGATCGGCCGCGCGCCGCAACGCCTTTCTCTAATTACATAATATATTTATATTCTTTATATATTTGAATATGATTATTCAGCTAGTAGCGAATCGTTTAATCGCCGCCGGGACGGTCCACGATCGATCGCGTTCTTGGCGAATCGATCACGCCGGCGGCGCGTGATTTCTCGAGTTCACGGTACTTCAAACGATCCGCTCAAGGATCTCTTTTCAAAACTCGGGGAAGTCGTTACAAGTTCGCCCGTCGGTTTTCCCATCACGCGACGTCTCGTCGCATGATTTGTCGGTTGCTGATCAGCGGGCTTGGCTCGATTGCAAGCGGAGCGGACGTCGTCGCCCAAACGAGAGCGAAGCGACGGTCGATTCGGTCGCGAACTGTGATCGCCGCGCGATTCGCCCGAATCGGCTTGCTTCCCGGTCGGATCCGAACCCTCGCGAGCATTCGTCGATCGACGAGAATCGCGAATAACTGTGACGATCGGGGAAGATCGGCCGCTTTTAACGATTGTTTCAAGTGGGCGGATTGGGGCGCCGATATCCGAATCGGGTACACCCTGGTCCAGAGGATCGGATGCCGGGGGGCAAGCCGATCGATTTCGGTCGAGCGGGGGGTTGTGAGAGTCGAGGGATTCGATACCGAGCATTCGCCGCGCCGCCGATTTCGACGGCGAACGACACGTTCGCGACTGGATTTTTCGGTGCTCGATTTCGACCCGCATGGAGGAGTTCGTTCATGTCGAAGCCGTCGCGACGTCAACGGGCGCGCGCCCTCAAGCCTGCCGCCGAGGGGCTGGAAGATCGCCGTCTACTCTCGGGAGTCGTCTCGGGAGTCGATCCCGCGGGGGATATCTGGCAAATCAGCCTGATCGGCCCCGGCGCGTTGCGCGTGACCAAACAACCCGATTCGAGCGGCAATCCCGCTCCACTCAACTCGCTCACTCCCATCAACACGATCACCGTCGCGGGGACGAATCCGCTTCAATCGAAGATCGTGGGAAAGATCGTCAAATACGGTCCCAACAGCACCGGGCAAGTCTTTTTTCAAAACTTCAACGAGCAAGGAAGCGGCTCCGAACAACGACTCGGACCCGATGGTATCCTTTCAATCAATATGCCCAACTTTTGGGTGGCGAATACCAGCGCCAACCCGGCGACGACCGGCGGTACGACGCAAGGGGGAATCAACATCCCCGACGGCGTCAATTCGCTCCGATTCGGCGGTGTCGATACGACTTCGCTCTCAACCCTCAATACCAGTAGTAATTTGGTGATTAATCTAGGCATCCCGCAATATCACGGTACGAGCATCATCGTCAACAAGATCATCACGACCGCCGAACCCGCGCCCAGCGGATCGACCCAGCCGCTTCAACAAGGCGTTATTTTTAACGTCACGGGACGTTTAAACCTGTTTGAGGCGAATCAGATCGACGGCAACGCGAGCATTCCCAGCGGTCCGTTCCAAAACGGCGGCGGGACGCTCGTCGCATCGAACCCGTTGGTTGCGGGGGGCGCCACTCAGGTCATCGGCGCGATCGGCGCGATCAAGGTCGGCGGCAACGCGACCAATTTCTCAACCCAGGTCGACGGCAACCTCAACACGTATTATGTCGGCGGCGAGACGAATAACGTCGCTCTCCTCTCGGTGGGAGGGTCGCGTGATGTTTACTTCGGGCGCGGCATGGACAACACGAACATCAGCGCTCACGTGATCGAGAACCTTCAGGCCAACCGAGGCGCGGTGAACTCGCGGGTCGTGGCGAGCCGTCAGATCGGCAGGGTGTTGATGGGAGGCGACGTGATCAACACCCAGATTTTATCAGGATATAAACAGGGCTTGGCTACGGTGTTCCAAAATCAAGCGCAGGGACAAACACCCACGGCGCGGATCAGCGGCGGAATCACGGCTCTTGTCGCGGGCAACGTCATCTCGTCGTACTTCGCCGCGTCGGTGCAACCGGGAAGCAACGGAACGTTCGGCGCGCCCGATATCATGTTGCTGCCGACAGGGCAGATCAAAGCCAAGGTCGAGGGGACGATCGACAACAGTTCGGTGTCGACGACCGCTCCCAATTCGGCGTTCCTGGCCAAGCAAGTGATTCTCAAGCAAGGACCGATCTTCCCGCCGAACGTCCCGACGGCGCCGTTCCAATCGGGTCGACTCAAATCGATCCAAGGCGCTCCGGGACTCGTCGGACTCGCCGCCAACCGGTTCTTCCACTTCGCGGTTGGAAGGGGGCGCACCAACTCATCGGGCAAGGGAGGGTCGATCGTTCCCATTCGGCCCCGCGTGGTTATAACACACAAACACGCGTAATCAAACAAGCCGTACACGCGGCTTGAAAACATCGATCCCGCTCCACCGGAAAGAGATTCCAGCGGCGCGGAATCGTGTTCACGAAGCCAAGATCGATCGAGCCGCCGTCGATATATATCGTCGGTTGAACGAATCGGTTTATCTTGAGATCAAGAGTGTGATTCGGTTTGTGATCCGCCGATATCGTGCCGATACCACGCGCCTTGAAACCGGATTTTGGCCGCGGCTTTGTAGGCTCGATCGCGCGCCTGGGAAAAATCCTTGCCGAGAGCCGTGACCGAGAGCACGCGGCCGCCGTCGGTGACGACGCGATCGTCCTCGACGCCGCGCGAGTCGCGCCGCACAATCGTTCCCGAGTGAAAGATTTTGACGTCGGAGGTCGCGTCGACTTCTTCAAGGTTGTTGATCACCCGACCGCGTTCGTATCGGCCCGGATACCCCTCGGAAGCGATGACGACCGTAACCGCGGGCCGCGGATCCCATTCAAGCGTGATGCGATCGAGCCGTTCGTCGACGATCGCGTTGAGCACGGTGAAAAGATCGCTCTTGAGTCGCATCAGCACCGCCTGACATTCGGGATCGCCGAGGCGCACGTTAAATTCCAGCACCTTCGGTCCCTGCTGGGTGAGCATCAACCCCGCGTAAAGGACGCCGCGAAACGGCCGCCGCGCTCGCTTAAGCGCATGCACCGCGGGGACGAGGATCTCGCGCTCGACCTGCTCCATCAGCGCGCCCGTGACGAGGGGCGCGGGGCTGAAGGCGCCCATTCCCCCCGTGTTGGGACCCTCGTCGTGATCAAATGCTCGCTTATGATCCTGGCTCGATTCAAGCGGGATGATCGTTCGTCCGTCGGTCAAGGCGAGGATGCTCGCCTCGACTCCGTCGAGCTTCTCCTCGATCAATATCCGCTCGCCGGCTCGCCCGAACTCGCGTCGCACCATGATCCGATCAATCGCCTCGAGCGCCTGCCGCAGATCGTCGCAGACGAAAACTCCCTTCCCCGACGCCAGCCCGTCGGCCTTGATCACCATCCCCACGGGACGACCGAGCACGTAATCGCGCGCCTCGGCGACGTTCCCAAAAACATGCTTGCGCCCTTTTTCTTCAATTTCAACCTGAACCCCGGGGGCGAGCATCTCCCGCGGGTCGAGAACGCGCTCGATCGCCTCGATCGTCTCCCGAGCCGTTCGACATAGCATATTATGTCGGATTGTGGATCTCCCGCGGGAGCGGACGAGGAGCGAAACCTCGCGCGAGAGGATGAACGATTCGGCGTCGGGCGCCGACCGGAACACGCGGTATTCGGCGGTCGGAATCCCCGCGTGGCGCATCAGGTCTTTGGCGAAAACCTTGCTCCCCTCGAGCTCGGCGGCGTCTTTCCGCGGGCCGAAGATCCGCAGCCCCTCGCGCTGAAAAACGTCGACGATCCCCTCGACGAGCGGTTGTTCGGGGCCGACGACCGTCAGACCGATCCCCTCGCGCTTGGCGAATTGCGCCAGCCCGCGGTAATCGAGGCTATCGATCGCCACGTTTTTGGCTTCGAGCGCCGTTCCCGCGTTGCCCGGAGCGCAGAAAACCGCGTCGACCTCGGGCGATTGTCGCAGCTTCCAACAGAGGGCGTGCTCGCGTCCCCCTTTGCCGATGACCAGAACTTTCAAGGCGTATCCCCTCGTAATCCGAACGATTCGCCGCGCTCACGCACCCCGACGCGAACCCGCGCCGACGTCGCCTCGTCAATCCCGCCGCGGCCGACGAGACGCGGCGATCCAACTTCGCCGAACTCGTCTTATGGTAATGTTCGGAACCGCGAACGGGACAGGGGAGATTCGATTCGCCGGTCGACGGGCTTGGAATTCCCCCGCCCGCCGATTAGCATAAACGCGTCGTAACTCGCGGCTGAAATCGTCGAAGGCGATGCGTTTCGGCGGGCCGGCAAATCGCACGGCGCCGTTTTCCGGAGCGATTCCCGATTGCGAACGCGTTTCGCCGTCGCTCGTCGATTCGACCCCAAAAAACGGGCGAACGATTCGAGAACACAATGAGTTCATGTCAATGAATACCTTGGCATGAATAATGCACACAACATGATGGGAGTCGGGGACGTGAAGAAGGTCGCGGTCGTGGGCGCGAGCGGCGCCGTGGGCGAGGTGATGACGAGGCTTCTCGAAGAGCGCGGATTCCCCGTCGGGTCGATCAAATTTCTCGCGTCCGAGCGGAGCGCCGGCAAGTTCGCGACATTCCGCGGCGAACGGTTCACGATCGAGCCTTTGAAAGACGATTCGTTCGCCGGGATCGAAATCGTCCTTTCTAGCACGCCCGCGTCGATTTCGCGCCGATTCAGCCCGATCGCCGCCCAAGCCAGAT
>JAKBCQ010000343.1 GCA_021807585.1 Planctomycetota bacterium
TTCGTCGTCCTTTCGCTTTTGCTCCTGGGGTCGATTTTTTACGGGACGGCGCGGACCCGCGTCGGTCCCCCTCCCAAAGAGATCGCGGGCGATGCGCTGCTGGTCAAGGGACGCGAGGTTTATCTCGATCGATGCGTGAGCTGCCACGGCGTCTCGGGACGCGGCGACGGCCCGATCGCCCGCGGGATCAAAGGTCCGCCCCCCGGAGATCTGACCGATCGACAATGGAAACACGGCGACAAGCCCGAGCAGGTTTTCGACGTCGTTTCCCAAGGGGTGAGAAATACCGCGATGCCCGGCTGGTTGTCGACGCTCGGCGCCGAACGATCGCGCGCCGTCTCGGCTTATGTGTATTATCTCGCGGGTCGAGAAATACCCGACGCCTTGAGGCGACCTTCGACAAAGTAACCGAATGTGAATATATCTTGTTGTGTCAATGGTTTAATCGAGATGTTCGACACCGATTTTCGGACTTCGAGAGCCGCGATCGAGCGACTCGTGAACGCGATCGATACGCCGGGCGCCGGGTTTTGGCGGCTCGCGGGCGAACGGCTCGAACTCGTCGAGTTCGTCGCGGGAAGAGGGCTGCCGGAAGAGGTCGCGACGAGTTTCACCGCGGCGACTCGTTCGGTTCCGCTCGATCGGACTTCGCTCGCGATCGTTCGCGCCGCGGTCGAACGCAAACCGGTCGTCTCGTACGCGCGTGAACTCGATCCCGACGTTGGTTCGGGATATTGGCTGCGCAGGCTCGGCGCCGAGCGATCGATCGCCGCGCCGATCTTGAACGATCTCGACGAGCCGATCGGCGTCGTCTCGGTCGGCGTAAACGGATCGATCTCGAGCGACGAAGTCGTCGCCGATCTCGTGCGTAGACTCGCGTCGCGGCTCGTCGCTTTCGTATAATCGATCGCGTCCGCTCCGCGCCGGACGGGACGAGAACCCGCCGAGCGACGACGATTCTCGCGAAGCCGGCGGGTCGATCGCCGCGCGCTTCGCGCACGGATATTTAACATGAAGGTGCTCAATAATATGATCCTCGATTATTATCAGATCCTGGGGGTCGATCGATCCGCCGATTCCTCCACGATCGAACAGGCTCTCGGTCGCAAGCGGATCGAATGGTCGAAAGGGACGCGTAATCCTAAAACGAAAATTCAATACCAAAAATATCTTGATGCAATTCCGGAAATAAAACGTTCCCTGTTGCACGACTCTGAAAGTCGTAAAGCTTACGACTCCGAACTCGACGCGTTGGTGCGGAAAGAGAAGCGAGAGAGGATCCAGGAATTCGAGCGGAAAGTTCGGCTCCGCTCGGCGAAGGGAGGGTTGAGCGCGATCGATCGCGACGAGCTGCGCGTGCTCGCGGCGAAAGAGGCGATCGACGATCAACTATTCGAAAACCTGACGCGGTCGATCGCCGATTTCAACCGGCCGTCGCGCGTTCAAGAGCCCCCCGAACCCGCTCCCGACGTCCAGGATAAGACGACGCGGCGCATGATCAACGACGTGCTCGGCCAGATCCATAAAATTCATCTCTACGACGTCCTCGACATTTCCCGCGAAGCTCCGCTTGATCAGATCAAATCCAGGGCCGAGGATTTACGCGATCGTTGGAACAATAAATCGCAAACGACCGCCGAGAAAACCGCGTGGCTCGACGCCGCGACGTTCGCGCAATCACACTTATGCGATCCGCAAAAACGAGCGCGTTATGATCGCACACTCATTTATATGGCCGAAGAGGCGTTTCAAGACGCCGTGAAATTTACGATCGCACGCCTCCAGACGATCGACCCCGGCACCAAAGCCGAACTGCTGATCGAGGCCGGCCGAAACGGAATCGAATCTACACGTGCCGAATTATTGATAAAAAAATTGTGTAAACATCTGGATGTGGAGTGGGATTCGGCCGACGGAGCTTGGTACGTGCAAGCCGCGGTCGAGACGCGTCGCGAACTCCGTTGCGATTCGTGTTTCGGGCTCACCGATCACGCCGGGGCGGCGCGCGAATCGCAGCCCGAATGTCGTCATTGCCGCGCCTCGCTCAAGTGGGAATGTCCGTCGTGCAAATCGACGCACTGGATCGATAAAAAACGATGCGATTGCGGCTTTTTTGAAGTCAATCGCATTCCCTTGCTGCGCCGGTTCGAGGCGGCTCGACGCGCCGAGAAAATCCACGATTATCAAACGGCGCTCGAACATCTCGAACACGTTCGATCTTACGCGCCCAATCATGTGGGCGCGCGGAACGGAATCGAGATCGTCAAAACTAAACTCGCCGAGATCGACCGCGCGATCGAGGCGTATCAATCCGAACTCGGTCGTAAGAGACTTGTCAAAGCGCTTGAGCATGTGGAAGAATGGATCAAACTCGTCCACGCCGGCGAGGAACGATCGCACGCGGCGCGGCGCGAACTCGCCGAGAAACTGCGCGAGGCTCAAGCGTTGGCCGCAACCGCCGCGGCTCTGGCGCCGACCGATCCCTCCCTCGCGCGGAAGAAATTCCGCGAAAGTCTGGCCATCGCCGCCGATCTCGCCGAAGCTCGCGAGGGACTCGCTCTTTGTCCCCCAGAACCCCCTCCCAAAATCGTCGCGGTCGTCGATCGCGATCGCTTCCGGATCCGCTGGGCCGCCGCGCCCGATCACTCAGGAGCCTCTCCGTTGCGCTATCGCGTCGTCCGCAAATGGAGAGGACTCCCGGCGGGAATCCACGACGGCGATACAATCGCCGAGACCGAAAAAACAGGCTGCGACGACGAAACCGCGATCCCCGGCGAATACTACGGCTATTCGGTTTTCACCCTCAAAGGTTCCACTCACTCCCCGCGAGGCGCCACAACCTCAACCCAATTCCCCGCGCTCTTCGACCCGACCGATATTCGCATCGACGCGTCTCAAGGAAAAATCGACCTCTCCTGGAAACTACCCGACGAGGCCGCGCACGCCCGCGTCGTTCGCAAAATCGGCGCTCCTCCCGCCAATTCCGAAGACGGCGTGCAAATCGAATGCTCGCGTGAACATGCATCAGATTCCGGATTGAAAGAAGATTGCACGTATCATTATCTCATTAAAGCCGAATATAAGCTCGCCGACGGCAGACGGGGAATCTCGCTCGGCGTCGCGGTCTCGGCGATTCCCCAATCACCCCCCGTCGCCGTCGAGCGGTTGACGCTCAAACGCGAGACCGACGGTCGACTGCGTATTTCCTGGAAAAACCCCGCGGGAGCGTCGACTCGCATCCTCCGCTCGATTCGCCCTCCCGGACTCCTCCCCGACGAAGTCATCGATCCCCGCGATCTCGATAAAATCGACGGCGTACAACTCGAAAACGCCTCAAGCGAAACCACGTTCGACCACATACCTGAAGACATGTGGATTTGCTATTATACGCCGTTTTCGATCCGAGGCGGCCGCGGCGCGGCGGGACGATCGATCGCCTTCTCGTGTTTGGAGGACCCCGCCGAACTCCGCGCGGCGCGGATCGACGGCAGTCTCCGCGTCCATCTCCGCTGGCGCTGGAATTCCCACGCGGCGCAATCGCTGGTCGTCGTCAAATCCGGCGAGGGAGTGATCCATCCCGACGACCCGTCGGCTCTGTTCGAAATGGTCTCCGAGGATGAATATAGCCGGTCGGGTTATCATGCGATTACCCTTCCACAAAACGTCGCGGGTCCGTGGCGAGTGCGCGTTTTCAGCGTGATCGCAATCGACGGTTCGCGGTTTTATTCGCCCGGTCTCGACCCGACCGCCGAAACCTTGATCCCCGGACCGACCCCCGAAATCGAGCTTTCCTATACGATCTTACCCCCCGTTTTCCCCGGCAAAAAACGAAAGGTCGCGTTTCAAACAAGGCCCGCGGGCGCCTCGATCCCGCCGACAATTTTGGTCGCACATCCTCGCGCCGTACCGTTATCATGCGACGACGGCGAGATCGTCGCTCACTTCCCCGCCACCCGTGACGGCGCCGAACTGCCGATCCACGCCAAAGTGAAACTCTCGCGCAATCGCGTCCGCGTATTTGTAGACCCGGCCGCGAGCATGAACGGCTCACCGCCGATCCGAGTCCGTCATCCCGACGCCGACGGCGTAAGAGTTTAGATATATTATAATTAGCAATTATAAGAACCAGATCGCGCTTCTCCGATCCTCAATCGAATCGCTTTTCGCGGTAGGATGAATCGACGACGACCGTTTCGATTTGAGAATGTTTCGACGGAATTCTTCGCCTTGTGATTCGATTAAGGAGTTATGGAGTTATCGATGCCTTCGCCATTCCCAGGCGTGGATCCGTACCTGGAACGACGCGACCTTTGGCCCGATTTCCACAGCTCGCTCGCCGTCGAAATCCGCAACGAACTCAATCGCATCCTTCCCTCGCGTTATCTGGCGCGCACGGAATATCGATTTGAGCTCGATATTTACGAGGATGATGAACCGATGAGTCGTCGACAAATCGTCGCCGATGTGGGGATCGCTCGCGACGAATCGCGAACCTCCGCCGCTCGGCGATCGACGCTCGTGGAACCGCCACGGCGTGAACTTTCCGAAGAGATCGAGATCTTCCAGGAGTGTCGAGCGGATTCGCCGAGCGTTCGTCGAGATTCACGAATCGGCCAAACCACATCGTTTGATTACGGTCGTTGAAATCGTTAGTCCCTCGAACAAGCGTCCCAGCGGAGACCGAGGCTCGTATCTCTCTCGCAGACGCGAAATCCTCGCCGGCGACGCGAATTTCGTCGATATCGACCT
>JAKBCQ010000344.1 GCA_021807585.1 Planctomycetota bacterium
AAACCCAAGGAAGAACCAAAGAAGGCCGAAGACAAACCCAAGGAAGAACCGAAAAAGACCGAAGAAAAGCCCAAGTGAAACCGGTCTTGGATCGAGTTCGGAGCGGGGGCGGATGAGAATCCGCCCTCCTCAATTTCAGCCGTGAATACAACTCTCAATCGATACTTTCGTCACTCGTCACCGCTTAAAAAATTCATTGACATTTTCTTATAATCATAATTATATCGGACTGCAAACGATCAAAGGATTTGAGATCCCGACCGAGAAGCTCGGTCTGATGGTCGCGAGAGGGAACCGATTTGGTTGGGAACGACGCGACTCATCGATCGTAATGTCTTCGACGCGTCGTTTGGAAACGACGAGTGGCGCGTCCGACTCGGCTTTCGGCGTGATTGTTCGATCGTTTCGGATCGAGAATCAAGGTTTCAGCTTGGTCGGACGCGCGACGAAAGAATCGGCTTCAATCCCGCGAGAATCGCGTGTTACGAACCGTTGGCGATCCTCGGCGTGTCAAACGACGGGTTGATGCGAGCCTCGTCGTTCTCGATGCGGCGGAGTTCGGTCAGGCTGATCGCGTATTCCTGGCTTTGGTGATTCGCGTGATCCTTGATCCAGCGCAGGTGCTCGATCGCCTCGTCGCGCCGACCGTTGAGCGCCAGTTGAATCCCGAGATACGCGTGTACCTTGGCGACCTTGGCGTTATCGTCGGCTTGCTTGTAGAGGTCTTGGATCGCGAGATCGCGATGTAAATACGCCAAGATCGGATAAGGCCACGCGGCTTTATCGCACTTTTGCAGCCCTTCCATCAGGAGCGATTGCGCCTCCTCGGGCTGGTTGTTTTTGAGGCTGCGGAAATAACCGATCAGCACCATATCGGCGGAACGATCGCTCGTCCAACCCGCGAGTTTGAGATACGCGCGGGCGTCTCCCGACGCGCCGCGACGCCCCTGGCAAAAGATCGCCAGCGAACGGTCGGCGTACGCGGAGGCGAGACTGGGGTCGATCTCAATCGCCTTCGTGTATTCGGCGATCGCGGTTTGAAAATCGCCTTTAGCGTAATAAACCTTGCCGATATTATCAAATGATTGTGCGTCGCGAGGAGCGAGATCGACCGCGGTGGTGAGATCGCGGATTGCGGCGTCGTATTCGGCTCGCTCGAAGTAGATCATGCCTCGCGCTTTGTACGCGAGTTGATTGCGTTTATCGAGTTCGATCGCTTTGGAGTAATAGTCGAGAGCGAGTTTGAGGTTTTTCTTGGCGCGTTCGGCGTTGCCCAAACCGACGTAAGCGATCGCGAATCGGGGTTCGAGCTTGAGCGCGTAATTGAGATCTTGGGTTGCGCGGTCGAATTCTCCCAGGTTGATCAGCGACCAGCCGCGGGTGACGTAGGCGCGCGGATTTTTGGGGTCGAGTTGGATCGCCCGATTGAAGTCTTGAATCGCCTGCCGGGTTTGCCCAAGGTTTTCTCGCGCCCAACCGCGTTCGACCAAGGCGAAGGAGTCGGTCGGGTCAATCAGCAAGGCGGCGTTGCAATCCTGCACGACGCTCTCGAATTGGCCGAGCTTGTCGAAGATCGCGCCGCGGCTAAGGTACGCGCGCTCGTTCGAGGGATTGAGTTCGATCGCGTGAGTGAGATCGGCGATCGCCTGCTCGGGCTTGCCCAAGTCGCGATAAGCGATGCCTCGATTGAGGAAGGCGATCTCATCCTTGTTGTTGAGATGAATCGCCTGATTGTAGTCGTCGATCGCCTGTTGGGGCTTACCCAGTTCATCGTACGCCGAGCCTCTGTTCGTATAAAACCGAGGTTCGTTGGGGTTGATCTCGATCGCTTTGCTGTAATCGCGAATCGCCGCTTGGAGATCGCCCGTTTTATCGTAAGCCAAACCACGATTGCCGTACGCTTCCCAATCCTTGGGGTTGAAGTGAATCGCCCAGGAGAAGTATTTAATCGCCTCGGCGGATTGACCCGCCTGCAAGAGACGAACGCCCTCGTTGTAATAGTCGTTGGGTCCATCCGCGGCGGCGCGGACAAATCCGGCCGAGCCGACGACCAACGCCACAATCAAAATCGAAACCAACTTCATCGACAACTTCCTCGCGTTTCGAGAACCGACCAATCGACCCAAACCATTCCAAACAAGAACACGAATTGAACGCCATGTAGCGAATTGCATGCCGGCCCGTTTCAGACGCGCCGATTTGACTTTTTTCACGGATATTACCCCCGGGAAAACGAAGGAATTCAACGCCTCAAGCGTGAAAATCCATGGTGTCTTCCACACCGCTCGAATCGTCGGAACCGAATTGATGGACGATCAGGGGGGTCGTCGCCCACTCACTATCAAACGCTCAAAGGCTTGAAAGAGGACGGATCTCCGACGGGTTCCGTTCCGATCAGCATAAGGTTTACCTTAGATTACCCTCGCCGACCGACTTTCTCGCCACGAGCAGACACGATCATTTTCCCCTGGACGCGAGAGTGAGTCAAGCCCTTCGATTGATCACGAGTTGTTGCGGAACGCAACCGCGTCGCGATCGAACGACATGCGAGACGACGCGATCCGCGCCGAGATCGATCCGACATTGAGAAAAACGGATCAAATTCGAAATGAAGACAAAACCGACAGTCCCCGCCTAAAAAGAAGGCGGATGCTGCTCAGATTATCCGTCCTCAAAAACGATCGCCGCCGTTTTTGAGAAAGACTGCATATCGGAATCGATACGGACGATACAACTCTCATGATCGCGCCGAAACATCGAGCGATCAAAACCGAGAGAATCCGTTCTTGTTCACTCCGGGGGCCTACGACATACGGTGCGACGATTCGATCGCGACCTGAATCGTTGGATGGGTGACTGAGGACGCGTCTCGGGTTGGTTCGAGGGGAATCAAAATCGGATGAAATCCAGTCGGCCGATCGGGTCGCTTCGAGCGCTCGCATTCGTGATGATCGCCGGAGCGATCGCGTCGCCGTCGTCGCTCCGCGCGCAGGCGCCGAACCTACCTCCGAACGTCTCGGGTCCCCCTGGAGCGAATCCACAAACCCTTGAAGATCGCCTCAAATCCCTCGAAGCGGCAAATCAGCAACTTCTTAAGCAAGTGCAAACGCTTTCTCAGCAAGTTCAGCAACAACAAGCTTTTCCGTCAACCACAACGCCGCCGTCGCCGGGTTCTTCGGGGATGCGACCGCCGAGCGTGATCGATTTTTTAACGCCTCCCGGACGCAATACGTCGCGATCGGGCGGCGCCGGCGCGCGCGATAATGTCTCGGTCTCGGATATCCCGTCGGGAGAGTTGCTCGTTCGCCCCGGGGGCGGAATCGCCGCGCCTGTCAGCCTCAGGCCACGGACGAACACATCGCGATCGGGGGGGGCGGGCGCGCGAGACAACGTCGCCGAGCCGCGTTCGCTAGACATGGGCGTTTCCGGCGGACCGGGATCGGTCGCCGGGAAAGAAAACCTCCCCAAAGAGACCTCGCTCTATCCGCTCAAGGCCGAATTCGGTCCCGGTTTTCAGTTGCATTCGGACGACAACGAATTCCTCCTCCAATTTCACAACTTGACCCAGGCCGACGCGATCGCCTTTACCCCAAGCGATCAACAGCCGGCGCATCCCGGCTTTTACATCCCCCGGCAACGTTGGTATTTCGTGGGTAGGATGACCAAGCCGATCGAATATTACACGTCAATCAACCGCAGCTTCGGCACGCTCGACCTCCTCGACGCGTTCGTCAACATCCATTACGACGACCGGATCATGTGGAAGATCGGCCGCTTCAAGCCCGCGTTCCAATACGAGTTTTACGCGGTGTCCGAAACCGACTTGATCGAGCCCGAGCGGTCGATCGTCACCAACAACTTCGGCGTGCGCCGCAACGTCGGCACGATGCTCTGGGGTCGCCTCTTCAAGAATCGACTCGACTGGGCGCTCGGCATCGACGACGGGGGCCGTTCGGTTTACTCGGCGCACAGCAACAGTAAAGACCTATTCGGCTATTTCAACGCGCGGCCGTGGGGCGAATCCAAAAAATATCAATATTTACAGTATTTTAATATTGGTACATCTTTTGATTTTGGACACGAGAACAATCCGGTCTTTCCGACGGGGCTTCGACTTACCCAGAACGGACAAGATGGAACCGAAGCCGCGTACAACAGCCCGGCGTTCTTGAATTACAATAACAACGTGATGGAGATCGGCGATCGCGCTCTCTTCGCCGCCGATTTGGCCTACTTTTACAAGTCGTTCACGTTCATTTCGGAATTCACGGGGGGTTATGATAGCTACGGGTTCGCCAATTCGACGATTCGTCCCTCCAAGGTGCCGATCACGGGGTTCTTCATCAACCCGACGTATTTCGTCACCGGCGAACACATCACGCGACGCACCGAGGTTCGACCGCTCAAAGCTTTCGACCTTCGCAAAGGGAAGAAAGGCCCCGGCGCGGTCGAACTCGTCGGCCGTTATGCGATGCTCAACATCGGCAAACAGATCTTTACCGACGGTTTCGCCGATCCCAATCTTTGGACCAACCACGTTCAAACGATCGACCTCGGCGTCAACTGGTACTGGAACCAATATGTAAAACTTCAGTTTGATTATCAGCTCGCCGATTTCGGCAATCCCGTGCTTTATCGTCCGGGAGGGTTCACCTGGTCCGACAACACCTATTGGTTCCGATTCCAAATATACTTCTAAAATTACATATCTTGATACAATTGGATGAATCGCGCTCCTTGGTTCG
>JAKBCQ010000345.1 GCA_021807585.1 Planctomycetota bacterium
GGCATCCTTTGCGCCCGCACGCTTCGGCCGCATGCGAACGAGGTTCGCCTCATCGGCAAGCATCCCGATAAGCTCGCTCGAGCCGGAGCCGGGATCGAAACCTCCACGCTCTCGGAGATCGCGCAATCAACGCGTCGCTATGACGTCGTCGTCGACGCGACGGGGTCGAAATCGGGGCTGCCGACCGCTCTCGGTCTGGTCCGGCCGAGAGGAACCGTCGTCCTCAAAACAACCGTCGCCGGCGAATACGCGATCGATCTCGCACGGATCGTCATTGACGAGATCCGAGTCGTTGGATCGCGTTGCGGCCCCTTCTCCAAGGCGATCGCGGCGCTCGCTTCCAGGACGATTGAAGTCTCGTCGCTGATCGAGGCCGAGTTCCCGTTCGACGCAGCCGATCAAGCTTTCGCCGCGGCGGCGCGGCATGGCGCCTTGAAAATCCTTTTAAAGATGTCGTGAACCGTGGCCGGCCGGATGTGCCTGAACTTATTGAGCCGCGAGTCGAGCTTCGCTCGAAGAGGATCGAGTCGAGATCGATCCTCATCGCGGCCGAACTCGCCGAGCGGTCTGAGTCGAGCCGGCGGCCTGGTCGAAGCGTCGTTATACTACGCTCGGTCGCAATCGAAATCGCTTTCGAAAAGGTGTTTTCTCGCAATGCCCGCGTATCATTTTCAACGTATCGAGGCCAAGTGGCGCGCCTATTGGGAACGAAACAAAACGTTCCGAACTCCCGATTATGTTCCCGGCAAACCCAAGCTCTACGTCCTCGATATGTTCCCCTACCCCAGCGGCGAGGGGCTCCACGTCGGCCATCCCGAGGGATACACCGCGACCGACATCCTCTGTCGTTATAAACGAATGCGAGGATATAATGTTCTTCATCCGATGGGCTGGGACGCCTTCGGACTTCCCGCCGAGCAGTACGCGGTGCGGATGGGCGTGCATCCGCGCGAGACGACGCGGAAAAACATTGATAACTTTCGCCGACAAATTCAATCGCTTGGATTTTCATACGATTGGGATCGAGAGATCGATACGACCGATCCCGAATATTATCGCTGGACGCAGTGGATTTTTCTCAAGCTTTTCGACACGTGGTACGATCCCGATTTCGTTTGGACCGACGAGGCGGGACGAACGATTCGGGGGAAAGGCCGACCGATCGCCGAGTTGCCGATTCCCGAGGGGGTCGACGACGTTCACTCGTACCGCGATGCGCGGCGGCTGGCGTATCGCGCCCAGGCGCCCGTCAATTGGTGCCCCGAGCTTGGTACCGTCCTCGCCAACGAAGAGGTGATCGACGGCAAAAGCGAGATCGGCGGTCATCCCGTCGTTCGCATGCCTCTCAATCAATGGATGTTGCGAATCACCGCGTACGCCGATCGGCTTGTCGAGGATCTCGAACTCGTCGATTGGCCGCGCGCCATCAAAGACATGCAGCGCAACTGGGTCGGCAAAAGCGAAGGCGCCGAGGTTGATTTTCCGCTTGCCGAAGGGAATCGAGCGGGAGGAAATCCGGTCGCTCGTCGCGAATGGAGCGCGACACCCGACGACGGTACGATCCGCGTCTTCACGACGCGTCCCGACACGCTTTTCGGCGCCACGTACATGGTTCTGGCGCCCGAACACGCGCTGGTTGAGCGGATCACGACCGCCGACCGTCGCGAGGCGATCGCCGCTTACCGACACGCCGCGAGCCTGAAGAGCGATCTCGATCGGACCGATCTTTCGCGGACGAAAACGGGAGAATTCACGGGCGCCTACGCGATCAATCCGACGACGCGCGAGCCGATCCCGATCTGGATCGCCGATTATGTGTTGATGGGTTACGG
Organism: Planctomycetota bacterium; assembly: GCA_021807585.1. GTDB lineage: Bacteria > Planctomycetota > Planctomycetia > Isosphaerales > Isosphaeraceae > JAKBCQ01. Next base: position 1,833 of record JAKBCQ010000345.1, read on the forward strand.
AACGGGGGCGATCATGGCGGTTCCAGGGCACGACGAACGCGATTTCGCCTTCGCGATCAAGTTCGGATTGCCGATCCGGCGCGTCGTCGCGGCTTCGCTCGACCAGGCCGATTCTCCGCTCGGCGCCGCGTTCGTCGAAGCCGGCATCGCGGTCCATTCGAGCAACGATTCGGTTTCTTTAAATGGTATGGATACGAATGACGCGAAGCGATCGATCACGGCGTGGCTCGCGGATCGCGGGCTGGGTCGAAAGGCGGTGAATTACAAGCTGAGGGACTGGCTGTTCAGCAGGCAGCGTTATTGGGGCGAGCCGTTCCCGATTTTGCTTGGCGAAGACGGATCGATCCGCTCCGTCGACGAAACCGAGCTTCCCGTGTTGCTTCCCGATCTCGCCGATTTCAAGCCGTCGGGGCGTCCCGAGCCGCCGCTCGGCAAGGCGGTCGACTGGGTTCGGTATTCGGATTCGTATCGCCGCGAGACGAACACGATGCCGCAGTGGGCCGGGTCGTGCTGGTATTATCTCAGATATATCGATCCCCATAATCTTGAGGCGCCTTGGGACAAAACGCTTGAAAACCAATGGATGCCGGTTGATCTTTATGTCGGCGGCGCCGAGCACGCGGTGTTGCACCTGTTGTATTCGCGTTTTTGGCATAAGGCGCTTTACGACCGAGGACTGACGAGCGGACCCGAGCCGTTTCATAAGCTCGTCAATCAGGGGATGATTCTGGGCGAGACCGAATATACGGCGTATCGAACCGAGTCGGGCAAGCTCGTATCGGCGGATTGCGTCGAGGATCTCGGCGGCGGGCTTTCGGCGCGGATCGGATCGGAACAAACGATTGTTCACGCGATCAAGGTGGAATCCGAGCATGTGATCAAACAGGGGGACGCTTTCGTTTTGGCGAGCGACGGTTCGATCAAGGTCGACGCTCGCGCTCATAAGATGTCGAAAACGAGGGGGAACGTCGTCAATCCCGACAGTGTGGTGAAGGATTTCGGCGCAGATAGTTTACGACTGTTTGAGATGTTTATGGGTCCGCTCGAGGCGGTCAAACCTTGGAGCATGAAGGGAGTGGAGGGGGTTTATCGGTTTTTGGGTCGAGCGTGGCGGATGATCGTCGCGATCGAGCACGAGGACGTTCGGCTCGATCCCCGCGTTCAAAACGTCGAACCGACCCCCCTTCAGGCGAAGATCACGGCGCGGACGATCGCGGGAGCGACCGAAGACATCGAGGCGATGCGGTTTAACACGGCGATCAGCAAGCTGATGGAATTCGTCAACGCGTTCACGGGATTTGAGATCAGGCCGAAGTCGTCGATCGAGGCGTTTACGCTGCTCCTTTCGCCGTTCGCGCCCCACCTCGCCGAGGAGTTGTGGGAGCTGCTCGGTCATCAACAATCGCTCGCATACGAACCTTGGCCCGATTACGATCCCAAACATTTGATAGACGAGACGATCGAGATCCCCGTGCAGATCAACGGCAAGTTGCGGGGGCGGGTCGTCGTCGCCGCGGGGCTCGATCGAGAAGGGATCGAAATCGCGGCGCGGAACGACCCGCGGGTGGCGTCGCTCCTCGACGGCAAAACGGTGAAAAAGGCGATTGTCGTTCCGGGCAAGCTCGTGAATTTTGTCGTTTCCGAGGCGAGCCCCGAATGACGTCGAACCGATCGGCATCGCGCATATCGTCATCTATAACGATTGCGCATTCATTTGCCTTCGGTTTTGACGGGCCTGCGCGCGAAGATTCGGTAGCTCGAAGCCTGAAGTTCGGTGGCGCCCGCGTCTTGCGAGAGTTTCCAGACGGGAATGATCTGCATCACGTCCCACCCTTGTCGATCAAGGTTGTTGAGCGAATCGACGACCCCCTCGCTCGATGCGGCGATCGTCGTGAATTCGGAGGCGGGACGAGGCGCGGGGTCGGCGACGCGCCGACCGTGAGCCGGAGCGAGCGCCGCGAAAAGCGTCGCCCCGGCGCAACAAATCCCGACCCACGAAAGAACCTTCAACGACTTGATCGCTTTTGTGTGAAGTATCGTCATCTTAGAATCTCCTTGGATATAGACGATCGCACGCCGAAAGCCGAGCGACCGATCGCGTCCATTTTAATCGATCCGCGACGATCGCGTGGATTTCTTCTTTGAGCCGTGCGGAGAATCGTCGGCGGCGTCGGCAACATCCAGGTCTTTAAGCGGAATAAACATGTCGCGTTCACGTTATATCGTCGGGATCGATTTGGGGACGACGAATTGCGCTTTAGCGTATGTCGATACGAAAGGTCGCGAACGGCCGTCGGCCGACATCAAGGTGTTTGACGTTCCGCAGCTCGTCGCGCTTGGGGAGACGGGATCGCGTTCGATGTTGCCTTCATTTTTATATCTTGCTGGGGAACACGAACTCCCCGCGGGATCGACGCGATTACCGTGGCGTGAATCGGGTAATCGGATCGTCGGCGAGCCTGCGCGGGTTCAGGGAGCGAGCGTTCCCGGCAGGCTTGTATCGAGCGCCAAGAGCTGGCTTTGCCACGCGGGGGTCGATCGCGAGGCCGAGATCTTGCCGTGGGGCGCCGCGAGCGACGTCGCGCGGATCTCCCCCGTCGACGCTTCGGCCGAATATCTCAACCATTTACGCGAGGCCTGGAATTATCGCTTTGCGACGACCGGCGAAGCGTCTCGACTTGAAGCGCAAGAGGTGATTCTGACGGTTCCCGCGTCGTTCGACGAGGCCGCGCGGGAATTGACGGTTGAAGCCGCCAAACGCGCCGGGCTCGATCGAGTGACGTTGATCGAAGAGCCTCAAGCCGCGTTTTATTGCTGGATTGTTACGCATAAAGATAACTGGCAAAAAGAGGTTAAGGCGGGCGAGTTGATTCTGGTGTGTGATATCGGCGG
>JAKBCQ010000346.1 GCA_021807585.1 Planctomycetota bacterium
CAAAGCGCCGTTCTCGGGAGTGATTATTGAACAGCATAAGTATCCGGGCGAAAGCGTACGAGCCAACGAGCCTGTCGTTCGGCTGGCGAACCTCGACCGGTTGCGCGTTCACTGTTATGTGCCGCTTGAATACGCCTTTCGGGTTCGCGTGGGGATGCTCGTCGATGTGAAACCGTCGATCGCCGACATTGCGCTGCCGATCGAACGGAAGCTATTCCGCGGCAAAATCACGTTCGTCGACCCCGAGGTTCAGGTTGCGGGCGAAAAGAAACGACGCGTCTTCATCGACGTTGATAATAACGAGGAACGTGAGCTTCAACCCGGGATGGAAGCCGATCTCAAGATTTACATCGATCCCGAATCGGCGCCTCCGCCTCCAGCCGATATGATCAAGCGTGTCGCCGAGACGGGTCCCGCGGTGAACAGCCGGCCCCCTTCGAACGAACCTCAATCGCGGAGCGTGAATCGATGAATCTCTCCGCCGCGACCGGATCCGAACGACTCGGCGCGACCTCGCCGAGCGACGACCGATCACTTTCCGTCGATCCCCGATCAAGGAGGGTCGTTTTATGAGTGCGGCGCCTTCGCTCGCCCCGGTCATGCCCGTCGGCCAGGCGGCCGAGGAGCTTGTCGTCAAGCTCCGCCCCGACCTCGTCGTCCGACCCCAGTTTTACGAGGGGATGACGCATTATGTGGTGAAAGATCCGATCGCGCTGAAATATTTTCGTTTCAAAATTGAAGAATATTTTTTGCTCGAGCAGTTCGACGGCAAGAAATCGTTGCAAGACGTGAAGCGCGCGTTCGAGAAGAAGTATCGCCCGCAGACGATCTCGGTCGAGGATCTCGTCCGGTTCGTTTCGCAATTGCACGAGGCCGGGATCGTTCAGCTCGACACCCCCGAACAGGCGAAGGTGTTGATCGACCGTCGCCGCAAGCGATTCTGGAAGCAGATTGGTCAATTCTTCGCCAACATCTTGTATATTAAGATCCCCGTATGCGATCCCGAACGATTGCTGACGTGGATGTACCCGTATTTCCGCTGGATTTTCACGCCGTATTTCGTGGTCGCGAGCTTCGGTCTGATGTTCGCCGCGCTGACGCTTGTTTTCAGCCAGTGGGCGACGTTCGCATCGAGGCTTCCCAATTTTGAAAGCTTTTTCAATTGGCGTACGATTTTTTATTTTTGGACGAGCCTCGCGGTCGTGAAGGTGATTCACGAATTCGGCCACGGCCTGACGGCGAAGCATTACGGCGGCGAGGTTCACGAGATGGGCGCGCTGTTGCTCGTGCTCACTCCCGCCTTGTATTGCGATGTGACCGACAGTTGGCTTTTGCCCAATAAATGGCATCGCATCTGGATTTCGGCGGCGGGGATATTCGTCGAATGCTTTCTGGCGAGCATCGCCACGTTCGTTTGGTGGAACACCGAACAGGGGCTGCTGAACAGCTTGTCTTTAGCCACAATGTTTATATGTTCTGTTAATACAATTATGTTTAACGCCAATCCGTTGTTGCGTTACGACGGTTATTACGTGATGGCGGACTGGCTTGAGATCCCCAATTTACGGATCAAGAGCACGCAGTTTTTCGGTTATTTGTTTCAAGAGAAAGTGCTCGGGCTCGAGATACCGGTACAAAGCTACATGCCGCGATCGCGGCGGTTCTTGTTCGTCTTTTACGCGGTCGCGAGCTATCTGTACCGCTGGTTCGTCTCGTTCAGCATCATTTTTTTCCTCTACCGTTTCCTCAAGCCGCACGGGCTCGGGTCGCTGAGCATGTTGCTCGCCCTCGGCGCGCTCGTCCCCCTCGTCGGCATGCCTTTTTATCAAATGATCAAGTTTGCGAGAACTCCCGGGAGGCTGCGCAAGATGAAAAAAGGACGAACGTTCGCGTTCGTGTCGGCCTGCGCGGCGTTGCTCGCCGCGATCATGCTGATCCCGACTCCGCTTCGCGTCCAGGGAACGCTCGTTCTCACGGTCGCCAAGCCGGCGCGGATTTACACCGAGATCCCCGGCCGGCTCGTCACGCTCAACGTGCGCGACGGCGATTGGGTGAAGAAAGACGCGGTGATCGCCAATCTTTCCAACCCCGAAAAGCAGCTCGAACAGCGCGCCCAGCAAGAACTTTTCGACGCCAATATGGCGAAATACCGCTGGTTCGTCCGCGGCAGCGATCTCGCTTCGCGCAAGGTCGCGATGCAATTCCTTGAACTCGCCAATAAACTCGAACCTTCGGTTGAAGAAATCAACAAGCAAGTAAATAGCTTGAATTTGATCTCTCCGCGCGAGGGGCGGGTGATCGGGCTGCCCGATTCGGAAACCCTCGGTCAATGGATCAAGCCCGATAAGCCGGTGTGCGAGGTCGGCGATCCGACCAAAATCGAGGCGCATTTGATTCTGGATCAGGGAGATATCGACCTGATCCGCGTCGGCAATATCGCTCGAGTGAAGATCTACGGAGATTCAGAAACGACGTGGAAGTCGAAGGTGGGAGAGGTCGCCAAGCGGAACCGCGACGACATTCCTCCCGAACTGACGAGCAACGCCGGCGGCGAGATCGCCACCAAAAGCGACCCCAAAACCGGCCAGGCGAAACCCCTCTCGGCGGTTTATGAGGTGATCATCCCGATCGACAACCCCGAACAGATCCTTCATCCAGGCCAGCGCGGCTTCGCCAAGATCGACGGCGGAACGCACCGTCTCGGCTGGTGGCTCTGGCGCGTCGTCGCTAAAACGTTCCACTTCACGCTGTAAACGCGCTTGGAACGTGAATGTCACTGGCACGCTCGACCGCGAACGCGCGGCGATCCTGAAACCTTAAACGATCGGGGCTGAAGCGCAGCTTAAGCCCGAGAAAGCCTCGCTCAGCAGACTGCTCACGCGATCGACCTTTAGCACGGCGATCGGCGTTCCAGCGAACAACTGAAGGGTGGGTGACGGGATTTGAACCCGCGATATCCAGATCCACAATCTGGCGCCTTAACCGCTAGGCCACACCCACCGTAACGTCGTGGCGATTATAAAACCGCCGTGATTCGGACGTCAAGCGATCCGCCAAGGTTCGCGAAAGAGAGCCGCTCGATACTCGCCGTCGTGCTTAACCAAAAGCCGCTCGACCGACCGACCGACCAAATGAACGCAAAATAAACACTCGAATATCATCAAAAGAACACGAATCACCAAATGATATCATGGAAAATTCCATTACACAGCAATCCTTCGGCCTTGATGCGCTTCCGGCGCCGGGGATCGATTACCAAGCTTCATCGCGATTCGGCGAGGATCGCGCACCTGGATCGCACTGAGAATCTCGCTCGAGCGAATCGAACGCATGAACCCGATCCGTCCCAAACGACTTTTGAACCGATCTTGCGAAACCGAGCGTCGTGTCGATTTAATGGATTCAAGCAACAAATCGGCGCAGGCCGCGCGGATCGCCCTCGACCCTTTCGTCGCTACCAAATATGGGAGGATGTCGGCATGACGGTGCTATTCGCGTTGATCGTCTCGGCGACGACGGCCTCGGCGCAGTTGCCCGCGACGTCCAAGATCGACTGGCGGCCGTTCAAGTCGTCGCTCGGCAATTTCCGCGTCGTCTTGCCCGATTTTCCCGACGAATCGATCCGCACGATCGATTCGATCGACGGCGAGGTCGACGAATTCATCTATTCGTGCACGTTGGGCTGGAAACGCTATTTCGTGCGGTATTACGATCGTCCCTCGACCGCTCCATCACGCGCTCCGGGAGCGGTTCTCGACTCGGTTTACAGGCGGATGCTCGACGACCTGCAAGGGACGGTCGTCAAGCAAACCGACGTCGTCGTTTCGGGACATCCCGCTCGCGAATACACGATCGAGGCGCCGACGACTTTACCAAGCATTCGAATCGTCGTGCACGGCAGAATCCTCGTCGTCGATCGACGAGTTTATCAAGTACAAACATCAGCATACAAATCAAGGTGGAAAGGCGAGGACGGAACGGATGTCGTCTATTTCACGTCGTTCAAGCTGATCAATCCCCCGCCTCCTCCCGAGATCGTCGCTGCCAAGCCTTCGGATTCGACGATCGACGACGACGACGGGTCGCGCGGACTCGCGGTCGCTCGCGCGCCGAAGCGTCCGGTCGCGAATCGGCCGAGCGTCGCCGGGCCTGTGCAAGCTTCGCCTCGAAGCCCCACAATCCCGCGCCGATCGGTTCCCCGCGAACTCGCCGCCAATAGCAGGGCGATCGAGCTCGATCGCCCGCGAACCGCCAAATCGACCCGGACCGCGCCGCCGCCGAAAGACGCCGCGTTCAAAAAGCTTGCGACCGAGGGGCCGCTGAAAGGCTGGAAGGCGTATCGCTCCGCCGAAATCGGCTTTCGCGTCTACTTTCCCGAATCCCCCGAGCGATCCGAGAAAAAATTTCCGTTCGCCGGCAAACCGACGATCTTCGCCAAATATTCGGTTGAATCGCTCGCAGCCCCCACGTGCTTCGTCGTTCATGCGGCGCTCGACGACGTAACGAGCAAAACCTCAAAAAAAGAACTCATCGATAAATTTATTGATGAGTTTATCAAGCCCCCCGCGAAGCAGGTCGTCGACGAGAACGCGACCGACCGCGTCGTCGCGGGATCGCGCGAGGTCGTTTATGTGACGAAAGACCCCGAATCGGGCGAGGCGATCGCGCGGTCGCGAATGCTCGTGGCGGTCACCTCGACCGATCTGTTCGCGATCGGTATCT
>JAKBCQ010000347.1 GCA_021807585.1 Planctomycetota bacterium
GCTCGACGCGGGAACGTTTGAACGCGTGAAACGCGCCCTCGCGGCCGAGGTCGCGGCGATCGCGGCGCGTCTCCACGGAGCGAACTTTTATCATAAAGATTTTTATCTTTGCCATTTCTTTTTAGACATGAAAACCTGTAATAACAAACAACCGAAAATTTGTTTGATCGATCTTCATCGGCTCGAGCGGACGGCGCGGCCGAGCCGGCGGGGGGTGGTGAAGGATCTGGGGCAGTTGTTGTTTTCGACGCGCGGGGTGGCGGGGATCGGCGACCGCGATCGGCTGCGGTTTTGGTCGCGGTATCGCAAGGGAATGGGATTGAGGAGGCCGCGGGGGATTGCGCGGGTCGTCGTCTGGAAGGCGGCGCGGTACGAGGCGCACAATCGCCGGGCGGAACGTGGAACGCAAACATGAAACTCGCATTGATTTATGAAAACATCGATCCGGTGCGCGGCGGCGCCGAGACGTATGTCGCCGACTTGTGTCGTCGGTTGATCGATCGGGGTTGCGCGGTTGATCTATACGCGCGCTCACGTCGCGCCGAGGCTCTGCCGCGCGAGGCGCGGTGGATTCGCGTCGATTCGGCGCGCGGTCCGCGCTCGTTGCGGGTTTGGAGCTTCGCGCAAAACGTTGAGGCAAAGTTACGTGAGCATGATTACGATTGCACGATCGGTTTTATCAACACGTGGTCACACGATGTGATCGTACCGCAAGGGGGCGCGGCGCGGGCGAGCGTCGCGTGCAACGCGCGTAGGTTTCCGCCGGGAATCCGCCGCGGATTGTACCTCGCGGGCAAGGCGCTGAACCCCAAATACTGGATCTGTCGCGCGATTGAAACCAAGCAGTACGCCGCCGAACGCGGGGCGCGGGTCGTCGCGGTGAGCGCGATGACGCGCGATCATATTGAACGATATCAAGGAGTCGAACGGTCGCGGATCGACGTCGTGCACAACGCGATCGATCTGGCGCGGATCGACGTCGCCGATCCCGCCGCGGTTCGCGCGCGATTCCGCAGGCTTCACGGGCTGGGCGAAAACGACCTCGTCGCGCTCTTCACGGCGCGCAATTTCGAGCTCAAAGGGCTGCGGCCGCTCCTGACGGCGCTGGCGCTGCGGTTGCGTCGCGATCCCGCGGCGCGGCCGATCTCGCTGCTCGTTTGCGGCGGCGATCGGATCGCTCCGTTCCAAAAAATGATCATGCAGTTAAATTTACAATCGATGATTAAAGCGACGGGTTACATTCCCGAGGCGCGGGACGCGTTTTGGGCGAGCGATTTGTTTGTTCAACCGACGTATTACGACCCGTGTTCGCTCGTCGTGCTCGAGGCGCTCGCGTGCGGGCTTCCGGTGATCACGACGAGTCAAAACGGAGCGAGCGAGCTGATCGTCGGCGGTCGCGAAGGGTTTGTTTTGCCGCATCCCGACGCGCACGCGCTCGCCGCCGACGCGCTCGATCGACTGAGCGACGACGCGATTCGAGCCGAGATGGCGGCGAATGCGCGGCGGCTGGGACGTGATTGGACGTTCGATCGTCACGTCGATCGTCTGCTCGAGATTTTTGCGGAGGTCGCCGCGACCAAACGCGGATCGACACGAACCAGGTCGGTTTTCCAGGTCGATCGCGCGCGGCAGGCTCACGTCGAGTCGAGCACCGCGGCGATCCCGTGAGGGTGTCCAAGCCATGCATGCCGTGATCCTCGCCGGTGGACAGGGAACGCGCCTCAGGCCGTTCACCGCGGTCCTTCCCAAGCCGCTGATGCCGCTCGGCGATCTCGAGCCGATGCCGATCATGGAGGTCGTCGTCCGCCGGCTCGCGCAGTTCGGCTTCAATCATATTACGGTCATCACAGGATATCTTACCGAGTTGATCGAAACGTTCTTCGGCGACGGCCGCAAGTTCGGCGTTCAGATCGATTACCGCCGCGAGACGACTCCGCTCGGCACCGCGGGAGGGTTGACGCTGATCGATCGGCCCGACCGGTCGATCCTCGTCGTCAACGGCGATATCCTCACGACGCTCGATTACGCCGAGATGTACAAGTTTCATACCGATCGGGGCGCCGCGGCGACGATCGCGTCTTATCAGCGTAAGGTACGGATCGATTTCGGCGTGCTCGAGTTCGCGGGAGATCCTCATATACTTGCGGGATATCGTGAGAAACCCGAGTTTTCGTTTCAGGTGAGCATGGGTATTTATATTCTCGCTCCCGAGGCGTGGGATCGACTGACCCCCGGCGAGCCGCTGGCGATGCCCGACCTGATCGAGTCGATGCGAAACGACGGCAATCCCGTTCATTGCTTCCAATCGCCGTGTTATTGGCTCGATATCGGCAGGCACGACGATTACGCGACCGCGAACGACATTTTTCAAAGCCGACGCCACGAATTCCTCGGCGGGCCCCGCGCCGTACCGCGATCGTGATCGATCGGATCCGCGCGAGCGTTCAGCCCGATTCCGAACAGACCCGCTCTCGACCGCGACGAGATTATATATGAACATATTAATGTATGCATTACTCGCGATCGCCGCGACGTATCTGATCGGATCGATCCCGTTCGGCTATCTGCTGGTGAAGTGGAAGAAAGGGATCGACCTGCGGACGGTCGGATCGGGGAACATCGGCGCGACGAACGCTTCAAGGGTGTTGGGCAGGCCGTTTTTCTTCGTCGTGTTTCTCCTCGACGCGCTCAAGGGGTTCGCTCCGACGCTCGGCTTTCCGCTCGCGATCCGCGCCGCGACGGGAAAAAATCCCGCCGATCTCCCCGCGTTGCTCGCGCTTTCGGCGACCCTTGGACATAATTTCTCTTTATATCTTCGCTTCAAAGGAGGCAAAGGAGTCGCGACGAGCCTGGGATCGGTCGCGGCGCTCGACGCGATCGCCACGGCTTCCGCCGCGCTCTCGTTCCTGGGCGCGCTCGTCGTCTGCCGCTACGTTTCGCTGTCGTCGCTCCTCGGCGGAGTCGTGTTCGTCTGCGTCCACGCGGCCGTCGTCGGCAAACCATTCGCACGTGATCATATTACTACAAATATTCTTTTTATTACGATGCTGATCATGCTCTTCGCGCGACATCGCGGCAATTTGGCGCGGATTCGCGCGGGGACCGAGCCCAAGGTGACGACGGCGCGAAAGCGACGCGGGGACGCGGGGCGATCGGGCAAGGCGCTCGTCGCCGCGATCGTCGGTTTCGCGATCATCGCCCTGGGATCGGTATGGTTGATCGCCCAGGCTTCAATTCGCCCCAGGCTCGACCTCGATTCGTACACGATCGAGGCGGTCGCTCGCGCGTCGTGCCCGCACCAGCGATCCGAACGGCTCGCATTCGCGGCGTCGGGCGCCAAACTCGCCGCGACCTGCCCAAGATACAATCGCATCATGATCTGGAGCGTGCAAAAAGACGGATCGCTCGTCGATCCGATCGACGTCAACGTCGGCGGACGCGTCGCGGCGATCGTCGGCTCGGGGGATCGATTCATCGTCCTCGTTCGCCCCGCGATGGACGCCAGGCATACCGAGCCCGCGTGGTGGGCCGCGATCGACACCCGCGGCGAGCCGATCGGAAACCGATTCCCGATCGGTTACGACCCCGACGATCTCGTTCTTGCCGGCGACGGAAAAACCGCGTTCGTCCTCCTCTCGGGCCGAGCCGAGGGAGAAACGAATCGTCATAAACCTTGCTTATTATCTCTTGATTTCTCCGAATCGATCGCCGTCCCGCGGGTCGTCTCGCGTCTTGAATTCACGGGTTCTCTCGATGATCCCGATCGGCTGGCGCTCGCTCCGAACGAGCGCGACGTTTGGGTTTCATTGCGTGGATCGAATGAGATCGCCCGCGTCGAAGCTTCCGATCCGCTCGCTTTTAGGCTCGTACAACGATGTGCGAATCCCGATCGTGGCGTTCCGGTAGCGAGCGGCTTCGATCGCGAGTCGAACCCGATCGTCGCCGATCAAGCGAAGGCTCGCATCTGGATTTATCAAAAACAAGCCGATCGGTTCGAAGCGATCGCGACCGACGGAACGATCGACGACTTGATCGCGCTCGGAGACGTTTATCAAAACGACGTCGCGGCGACGATCCCGCGTCGTTCCAGGCTCGCGATCGTGCGGGGCGCGCGGCTGAACTCGGCCGAACCCGCTTCGTTACCGCTCACCGGGTTCGCCAATCTCACGAAAATTCATCCGTCGGGGCTCGCGTATTCGCCCGAACGCCGAATCGTCGCGGTCGCGAATTTGGCGGGGGGAAGCGTTCATGTGATGAAACTGGGAGAGACGATCGCTCAACAAGAAAAACAAAAACATCATTCATCATCGAAGTGATTGATTCATAAGGGATCCTTATCTCGGCGCGAGGACGACTCGTTTGAGATCGAAGAGGGCGTCGCGGATCGGCCCCGCGGGCTTGACGATCAGTTTTCGCTCGCCGGGTTCAAGCGTGATCTCGCCGACGAAGATCGTCCGATAATTCGACCAGACGCGCTCGGCGGTTCCGTCGACCCGCATTTTGAAGGATTTCGCGTCGCACGCGAGCTCGAACGCATCCCCGGCCGATTCATTGGGACACGCCCATTCGATTGAAATTTGATACGTTCCGCGGCGGTCGACCCGGAACGTCCACTCGGCCGAATCGTCGGGGGATCTCCAGAAACCGAGATTACCGAATTCGGATTCGTACGTAAGCGTTTGTCCCCGGATCGCCGCGGATCGCGCATCGAGTCGGAT
>JAKBCQ010000348.1 GCA_021807585.1 Planctomycetota bacterium
ACGATTGAAGATTCACTTGTGTATCGGCCGCGGCGACCGATAACGGGATCGAATTGGAACTACTTGCCGAATTGAGGGAATCTCCTTGATAGACCGCGACGATCTGATCCGTTCCGACCGGGATATCCGTCGCGCCGTTCAAAATCGCTTGCGATCCCGAAATCGTGGCCGATCCCAGGAAGGTCGTCGCCGAATAAAAATCGACGGTCCCCGTCGGAGACGGCGAATTCATCGCGGCGATCGAGGCGGTGAGAGTCACGGGTTGACCGAACACCGCCGAGTAAACCGATGAAGCGACGCTGATCGTCGTCAGATTCTTCGTGGTGAGTACGACGTCGTTACGATTGACGCCCCCTTGATAAGTGATCTCGAATCCGATCGATGATCCCGGGTTCGTCGGCGCGACGACGTAGCCCTCGGCGAGTCCCTGGAAAGCCCCGCCTATGGGATTTCCGCTTTGATTATCAATGATATAAAACGATGAGCCGGCGGTCGGCGTGTAACCATTAGCGAGAGTTATTGAGAGATTCGTCGACGATAGAACGACGATTCCTTGACTAACCACTTGTCCAAATGACGACGCGCTATTGAGCGTGAGGTCGAAGTTCGTCGATCCTGATGCTGCTCCCGAAGAACCGAGCGATAGCCCCTCGGTTTGAATCACTCCCGAACCGGGAGAGGAGAGATTTCCGAGTGCGAGCGTTCCGCCGGTGGAGTTCACTTCAGCCGCCGATCCCGAACCTCCAAGCGTCGCTCCCGATGCGACCGTTATCGACGTGCCGGGAAGCGAATCGTCGAGCTCGAGCGTTCCCTGCTCGACGGCGATCGATGAACTCGGCGGAAGCACACATAACGGGCCTACGACCATCGTTCCCGCGCCCAATTTGTCGACGGTCGGTAAAATCCCCGAGGCGTCGACGATCGTTGCGTTGAGAATGAGTCCGGGATTCGCGGCGCTTCCACCGTCGACCTTAAATCCCATTCCGCCGGCGTACGATTGGAGACGACCGGTGATCATTGAAGTATTCGTGGAATTGACATAAACATCACCGCCGATAAAGAATAAAATTCCCGATCCTGTCGCTAAATTCCCTCCGTCCAAGAACAGCACGTCGAGGTTGTCGACGTTGCCGTTGAGATTGAACGTTCCATTCGTATCGACCGTAACCGTCGCGCCTTGATACAACTGGTACGGCGCCTCGTCGATCACCGCCGCGGAGTGAGTTCCGTCGCCGATTGTGATTTCATAAATGGAACTCATGTTCGTATTGTTAGAAGTTTGCTGATCGAGTTCCAAAACGCCCGAATTCACATTCACCGTATTCAAGTCGGAATACCCCAGAATTCCGGATAACACGAGAGTATCACCGCCGTCGAGTGTCAGATTCTTGGCAGCGAATACGCCGGATGATGTGGTCCCTCCGCTTAATACCAACGACGTCGACGAATCGACGGTGACGGGTGCGCTACCCAGCTCGACGAAGTTCGAAATCGTCGTAATTCCCGAGGTCGCGGTATCGGTAATTCCCTGCGCAAGAGTCAATCCGGTTCCAGATAAGGAGTAACCCGGCGCCTCAATCGTGATCGAGTTGAAAGTCGTCGAAATCGAAAAATCATTGATCGCGGACTTGTTGACGGCCGAGGCTGGAAAGACAAGATCGGCGCCCGATGTGGGGGCCGCCCCCCCCCAATTCGCCGGATCGGACCAGTCTCCGCTCGCACCATCACCCGACCATGTGAAGGTTGAAGGCGTCAGCCGCGATTCAAGTCGTTCCAGATATGAAATGACGAATCGTTTGTTCTTCCTTGACATCATCGAATTCGGACGAACAACACACATCAGTCTTAGATTAATCATTGATTCATACCTAAGGTAACGGAACGGGACGCCTTCTATCTAACCCAACAATCGCTCAGTCATTCATTCGCTCGATCCGTTGCAACCGAATCGGATGGCTCAAAGTGAAGGACACGAACGATAAGGACGGACGAACTTTTGCGTTTTCTTTAGTTTACACGAAATCGTTCCGTTCGCCATTCCTGTCGCTTATAATAAACATTTTGCGTCAAGAAGCACAGGAACGATCGGCGATTACGATCGTTCCCAATTGAATCGGAAACGCCGTCTACACCGACTGTATCGATCAATGAATCGCTGAGTGTACTTGAACACGACACGTTTTATTCCGCCGAGACGTTGAATGATCTCGTTTCGGTTAACGTTTGGGTTGAGAACGCCGCCGCGAGCCTACCTCATGTGGAGAGCGTGACGGTGTTCTGCGCGTGATCCGTTTCGCCGGTCTTCTGGCGATCATATCGGCGTGCAGACCGGCGTGCGTAGAGTGGAGATGTGGCGCGGTTGTTTAGAGTCTTCGTCCGTCATTTCTACGCGAGTGCGCGCAAATTTGACGTGCGTTACGACGCACGATCGACTCTCTCTGGAATACCATGGTGATCGAGTCGAATGATTGCTCCGAGAATTCGACTCCCTTTCGACGTGACGTTCCATCGCCGAGTGCGAGGCGTCGTTGCGATCAAATCTCGAACGTGCAATCGTTTCAACATTCGACCGATCGCTCTACTTTGTCGAAGATGTTCTCCGCTTTCATCCGATGTTCCATCAATCGCCTGTCGAAAATCGAAATTGCGAAATCCACGGATAAGATTGTCGCCATGTAAAATCGAAACGATCAGTATTACACCCTCCTTAACGGCCGGGTTTAAGCCCGCATCATTTCGATGATTGACCCCCACCGTCTCGCTGATCGCTTCGATCTGTCGATAGGAGGGGGTTAGAGATCATCGACCATCAATAACGCTTCAACGTAGCGACCAGCGGCGGCTAAAGAGACGGTTCGGTATCGGAATAAATTCATCACTCCTTGATTCATCGGGCGCCAAACCATCTCGTCACATCCCTTGCGGCTTCTCAACCGCCGTACCCGGAATTCCTTCGGATTGTTGATCACCGTCTCGATCCATAGAATCAATCCGAACTTGTCATACATTTTCAGCCAGTTGTTCTTCATACTCTGTTTGATTCTGGCGCCAGGCCGGCGACCCTTTTGGCAATTCGTGAGAACCTCCTCTTCGAATCGGGGACGCAACCGCCGTCCCAAGAAACACAGGATATCATTCAGAGAGAAGTTCACCGCAGCATGATCCAAAAGCCGATTATACAGCCCCTCGAGCGCCGCACGGCGCGTAACGATCAGATCGGCGGAGAACTCGGCCTGATCGACGACCCAATCATCCTTCCGTCTCTGAAACCATCGCTCTTTCATTCATGGATCGATATGCGGCGCCAGGCGGCAGAGGATCTTCGTCCAATGCCGACTGGTGAATGAATCCGCCGGTTTCCGGGCGACTTAGGGATCGTCTAAAGCCGTGAAGGCGTTTTCATGGAGATTGAATCCCAACAGTTTCTTGAGCATTTGCAGAGCCGGCCATGTGTGGCCTTTGATGTAAACCTGGGCTGTGACCGGAAACCGGGTTGTTAAACGGATGTGAATCAATCCCATCTCGGATCGATACAATAGAAGGACAAGATGCGCTGTTGAAGGCTCGCGTTCACCAAGCGAGGGGGCTCCTTGCCGTAAATCAGCTTCAAGCCGGGGCGGCATTCCATGAGGCGGAGTATGCCGATCAGCCATTCGCGGATCGGCCGAGCACGGAGGATTTCATCTCAGCCGATGACCCATGTACGAGCGAATGAGTCTATCGAGATCGGAGACATAACGATGATGCGAGTCGGTTGATGAGTGGGCTCCGACTTTATCTTCAAACCGTGGACGATTCATGTTTGTCCGGTTTTGATGTCGGCGGATGCGAACCTCCAGGAGTTGAACTTTTCCGAACCTTGGACGCCACAGAATTATTATTGCGTCATAGAATATCATCTTAATAACATGTTTCTGAGATTTGATATTTAAAAGCCGCCGCGTCAAAAACGACGGTTTTCAACTTTTAAACCGGCGATCCGAATAACGGTTACGAAGGCTGATGGTAGCACTTCATCATGGAATTTAAGAGCGACGCCTCCTCCGGGGACCGGTTCATATCGACAATCCGGAGATTGAATTCGAGGCGCCGTGAACTGAACCGAAAACCTCAGGCTTTCCGAGTAATTTCCCGACACCGCGCCGACACGCCCCGCGGATCATGCTACGATGAATTGATAGCCTCGAAAATTCCCGCCACGGCGATCACAAGGGGACGAAAACAATGGCGAAACGGACGATCTGGTTGTCGCTGATCCTGGGAACGACGTCGATATTGCTCGCGGTTCGCGGCGAAGACAAGGAAACCCCGTCGGCTTTCGCCGCGTTTGAATACCTCATCGGTTCGTGGAAAGGGACGGGAATCCCGACGGCGAATCGCTTGAAAGGCTGGCCCGAGAAACATCAATGGGCGTGGAAGTTCCAAAAAGGCGTTCCCGTCGGCATGACCGTGACGATCGAAGGTGGCAAAATCCTCAAAACGGGACGCCTCGGCTATGATGAATCATCCAAAACCTATCGTCTCGACGGCGAAGATCCCTTGGGCAAAAGCGTCTCATTCACGGGCAAAATCAACGCCAACGGCAAGCTGCTGACGCTCGATCAGGTCGGCGGAGCGACCGACGCCACCAAAGATCGCGTATCCATTATGCTTAATGATAATAAGATTCGTTACTCGGTGTGGCTCGATCAAA
>JAKBCQ010000349.1 GCA_021807585.1 Planctomycetota bacterium
GCGACGCCGAATTCCAGCGATTCATGGTGCGAGGAATCGTCTGGGCCGCCGGGGGAGACGTTTCCAAGATCGCGGGGGATTGACGAGGATCGCTCAGCCGGCAATAATTCGCCGGGTGGGATCGCTAGCGATCCCGCCCGCGAACCGCCGGCCGAGCGAATGCTCGACCGAGCGATCAACCTGTCTTGTTCGATACGATATTTGTTAAAATGAGCGTCGATCGACCGTATCACGGCGATTTTGCACGCACGGGCACGGACGCCCGACTCTTGTTTTCATCACATGTTATTTCTTCGAGCACGATGATGCCGCGGTCGTCCTTTTCGCCCCCGCCGGGTTTGCATGATTACGCGTCCTCGAAGCTCACCGAGCACGCAAAGACGCGATTCATCGAACGATTTCAGGTCGAACCCGAGCACGCCGAGGCGCGCTTACGAGAGTCGCTCAAACGAGCGCGCCGTTTGGGTAGAAACCCCCGAAACGGGACGATCGCGATCATGGCATTGCACGAAGAACGACCGCTCGTCGGATTAATCAAAAACGCGACATGCTTGACCGTCTTAACTTGGCCGCAATTCGAGCCAAATCTCGCTGAATTTGGCCGAAACCGCCTTCCACGCAAGCACGGACGGCTGATTCGTCGCTTGCTCGACTCCAAACCCGCTTAAAATCGTTATAAAATTGAAAAATTAAGTTGAAACCGGCGCGACGCGGTCGTATAGTTTTGATGTGGGGGGATCAAACGCCCCGAAGTCGTGCCTTATTATTGTTATGGATTATTGTTTCAGAGACACGGATGTCTTTGGTCGCGGAGGCTTAGCGCCATGCGCGATCGGTGTGTCCGTGTGTTTTACATGGGGCTGATCCTGGCTTTGCCGTTGCTGATCGAGGCGACGGCGAGTGAGCGATCGACGCATAAGCCCCTTGCTTCGACGACGTCGTCGGAACCAACCCGGTTTTTCGCCGGACTCCGCATCGACCCCAATCGTTCTGTTTTCTGGGTGGAGCTTACGCTCGTCGGCGGGCTCGGCCTCGCTAATCCCACACGATCGAGCTTGCTTCGCGGCGTGAATCCCACGCCGATCCGGTTCGTCGCATCGAATCCGCCCCGTTTCGTTCGGTCGTCGCATCCCAACGCGGGATCGACACCGGGCCGAGCGATGCGGATTACGCGATGGCGTCTCGGATACGCAAGCAAACTTTTATGAGCGACTCGAAGTCGTCGAGCGCGAGCGCGTTCGGTCCGTCCGAGAGCGCCTGATCGGGATCGGGATGCACCTCGAGGAAAAGTGCATCGCATCCGGCGGCGATCGCGGCCCGCGCGAGGTAAGGGATCATCGGGCGCTCCCCCGCCGATTTTCCCTGCCCTGCGCTCGGCAACTGCACCGAATGCGTCGCGTCAAAAACGACCGGAGCCCCCGTCGCTTGCATGATTGGAATCGCGCGAAAATCGTTCACCAACCGTCCGTAACCGAACGACGACCCGCGCTCGGTCAACATCAACCCCGCCGTCCCGCATTCGACCACCTTCGCCACGACGTGCGTCATATCCCACGGCGCCATGAACTGACCTTTTTTGACGTTGATCGGCCGCCCCGTCGCCGCCGCGGCTTCGAGCAAATCGGTCTGACGCGCCAAAAACGCCGGGATCTGCAGCAAATCAACGACCTCGGCGATCGGCGCGGCCTGAATCGTTTCGTGCACGTCGGTCGTCACCGGCAGCCCCGTCTCGGCTTTCACGCGTTCAAATACCTTCATCCCCGCTTCAAGCCCGGGCCCGCGGTAACTCGTTTTGGACGTTCGGTTCGCCTTATCGAACGACGCCTTGAAAATCAGCGGAACGTTCAACCGTTCGCATATCCCCACGAGCCGATTCGCGATGATGAACGTCACCTCCCCGGGCTCCATCACGCAAGGACCGGCGATCAGCGCCAACGGCTCGCCGCGGCCGATCCTCACTCCTCCCACGCGAACCGGATTGGGGACGTCCATGTCGATCAATCTCCTTCGTTTAATCGAAACATCAACAAATTCTTAAGAATCATCATGCATATCGCATGCGGGGATGTTCAGGCACGATGATATCGATCGCGGAGGGAAGGATTCCGACCGAGAACGGCGCGGAATCGTCGATCCGATCGGCGCCGATCCGCCCCGCGGGATCGCCGTCGAGTTGAACGGGCGCGTCGGCTGCGGATTCGATCGTCACGCTCCGGACCGAGCGATGAACGACACCCGGTTCATCAAGGTGGACGCCGCGAAAAACAAGCCAAAGGTAGCGGAGCATGCGGAACGGCCCCGCGTCGCGAAACACGACGAGATCGAGCCGACCGTCGTCGTCGAGCGCCGCCGGAGCGAAGGGAAGCCCGAGCGCATACCGCGGCAAGTTGAAAAGGAACGCGGTCGATCCGACCAGCACGGACTCTTCGCTCGGGTCTTGAATCCGCACCCGAAGTGCCGGAAATCGGTATTCCAGGCTCGCTTCGAGCACGGGTGAAACGTACGCGACGCGTGAAGTCGGCCGAGCGACACCCGATCGCCCCAGGCGAGCGAGGTGGTGGCGAAACACCACGTCGGCGTCGAATCCGAAACCCGCCATCAACGTAAACCGACGGCCACCGGCGACTCCCAGATCGATCCGCCGGATTCGACCCGACGCGATCGTCGCGGCGACCCGGTCGGGACAATCGCGCATGCCGAAATGCTGCGCGAAGAGATTTTCCGTACCGGCGGGAAGAACCGAGATCGGAACGTCGGGGGCTTCGTTGACGAGCGCCGCGACCGTACCGTCACCGCCGACCGCCACGAGGCACCGGCACGTCGAATCGCCGCGAGCCCGTGCTACAACCTCGGCTCGCTCGTCGGGTGTCCAGCAGATCCGCGACGCCAATCCGCGGCGGCCGAGCGCGTCCGCCAGCCGCTCCACTTTCAAGCGACCTCCGCCCACTCCCGAATGACGGTTCGCGACGACCCCCACCCAGCCGTTCGCCGAGCGTGCACGCCACATCGTTTGTCCGTCAATCGTCGAAGCCGTCGTCGCCAAAATTCCACTCCAATCCCGTCGCCACGCGTTCGATCCGGCTCCGCCGCGACGGGTCGCTCCACTCTTCGGCGAGCATGCCGCCGCCGTCGCTCGATCATAGCCGCGCGGCCGCCGCGGGTCAACGCACGCGACAAATCACCAATACTTATGTGAATAGTATTCATTTAGTAATTATACAACTATATAAGCCGAAACGCCGGGAGGGAACTCGTTTTGAAGAACGCCTTCGCCAAGATTTCATCGGATTCGATCCGCATGCAATCATCGGCGTTTTGATGGATACGAATGAAAAAAGCGAACCGATTCATTGAAACCCGTTCTCATTTTCCAGACGCCCGTGTTAAACTCGTTCTAGTTGAACGCCCCCCAGCCCCCGCATCATGCCGCGGTCGCTCGTATGAGACGTTCGGGAATCGATCGGAAACCTGAATCGTACGCCCCCCGCCGCGGAACATCCAACCTCAAGATGAATCCTTCCAAGCATGATCGAACTTACGAAAGAAAACGCGGGGGCTTACTGGAGAAGCAACGCCGGCTTGTCCCGAACCGAAGCGATCGACGTCGTCGAATTGGCGGGGGGAGTTTCGAACGTCGTGCTAAAGGTTTCGGTCGCGGGGCGTGATGCGATTATATTAAAGCAATCACGCGAGCAATTACGCACACGATCCGCGTGGTTCAGCCGATTGGACCGGATCTGGAACGAGCGATCGGCGCTCGATTTGCTGGCGACGATTCTGCCCCCCTTCAGGGTTCCCGCGGTGCTTTTCGCCGATCCGGAAAATTACGTGTTGGCGATATCGGCGGCGCCCGAGGGGTCGATCGTCTGGAAAGAACTGTTGCTCAAACGATCAATCGATCCCGCGATCGGCTCCCGGGTCGGCGATCTTCTAGGATTGATGCACATAAAATCAATCGATCACGATTTACTCTCGAGCAGGCTCGCCGACGTCGTCGTTTTTGATCAACTGCGCGTCGATCCGTATTATCGCACGGTCGCGCGGGCGCACGGGGACGTCGAGCCGATGATCCTGGACCTCGTCGCGGGGATGCGATCGACCGAACCCAAGACATTTGTCCACGCCGATTTCAGTCCTAAGAACATGCTCATTCATAACGGAGAGCCGTTCGTCGTCGATTTCGAAACCGCGCACGCGGGCGACCCCGCGTTCGATCTCGGGTTTTTCTTGTCTCATCTTTCGCTCAAAGCGAATCTGTTCGCGTCGCAGCGGGTTCAGTTTCTCGAATTGATCGACGCATTTCGATCGGCTTATGATCGAAGGATCGCGGGTGCGCCGTTCGATGACGATCGGTTTCGCTCCCGAGTCGTCGTGCATACGCTTGTTTGTGCTTTGGCGCGAATCGACGGCAAGAGCCCGGTCGAGTATTTGCCCGACGATCTCCGACACTCGATCCGGGAGAAGGCGCTCGACGCAATCGTCGATCGGATCTCATCGTGGGACGATTTCGTCGCTCGTTTTCTATAGAATCTTCGACTGCGGATCTTGTTAAAGCGAGATATATCGCGGTTTCTTGATCGTGCGTTTGTTCTCGGAGGATTGAATCGTGGCTCGGTTGGCAAGGCTCAAGGCGCGGCGCGTACTCGATTCGAGGGGCCGGCCGACGATCGAAGTCGACGCGTTCGCTTC
>JAKBCQ010000350.1 GCA_021807585.1 Planctomycetota bacterium
TTCGATCAACGTCTTACCCAAAAGATGACCGCAACGTTTCGGTAACACCTGATCTTCAAGATGAATCCCGCCGATCCCCGCCTCCTCGAACAGGCGAGCCGTTCGCTCGACGTTGATCGTCTCGCCGAAGCCCGTATCGGCGTCGCAGAGCAGCGGCAATCGCGTTGAGCGAGCAATCACCGCGGCCTGCTCAACGAATTCGGTCAACGTGAGCAAACCGATATCGGGAACCCCCGCCCAGCCGGCCGAAAGAGCCCCTCCCGAAAAATAAACCGCCTGAAAACCAATCCGCTCGGCCATCCGCGCCGCGAGCGCGTTGAACGCCCCGGGGATCATGATCGGTCGCGACGACCAAGCTTGCCGCAATCTCGCGCCCGCGGTCGTCATGTCTCCAAGTCGCTTTCCATTACAAGACGATTTCGCACTCGATCATTATCATGATACCAAAGCCGCGACGATCGCGAAAGACGCCGACGATTCCTCTCGAATAACGTCTGGTTTAATCATGTTCATGTTGGATCATGTTTATGTTAAATGAATACATGCTTCTGTGCCGGGGCGATTGAGCCGGTCGGCGATTATTTTCGCTCGGTTTGGGGGGCGCGTTCGGCGACGACTCCGCCTTCCGCCAAATGCATGAGCAAGATTCGATGAACCTCGATGATCGCCTCGGGATCCTTCTGCACGCCGTGATCCGACCGAACGACGCGTTCCGATTCGACCCCCGCGAGATGCGCGCTTTGGTACGACACGATACCGTCGGTCGTCGACGCCACCGGACCCGGACGGAGCGCGCCGATGATTGAATGAAGCGCGACTCCGGCGGCGGGCTCCATCTCCAACAACGCCGTCAGCAAAGGCGAATCGGGTTCGAGCGTTTTGATCGAGGTCGGCATCCGCCGAAATCGCCTGCGATCGAACGCGTCGGGGTTGTCTTTGAGAAGTCGATTGACAAGCTGCGTAAAGTGATCGGGCTCGTCGATCAAACCCGACCCCACCCGCGCCACGACGCTTCGGCTCACCTCGGCGCCGCGATGCGGCGCGGCCAAGAAGACGACCCGACGGATGAACGGCAACGGTTCAAAAAAGACATATCGCTTCATTTCTTCAAGATCTTCCTGGGGACCGAAGATCTCCTGAAAGGGGCGATCCGAGCTGAGTTGCCACAAGTGATTGCCGCTTTTCACCACCATCGCGTGGCTCAACACGCCCCCCATGCTGTGTCCCAGCAGCACCATGCGATTGAATGCGGGATCGCGACCGTCGCTATTGAACGTATGTTCGGCGTTGCGCAACGAATCCCTCAGCCCCGCCGCGGCGATCGGGATCGGAACTCCCGTCGGATACAAATACAATAAGGACTGAGAATGTTGCTGGATTTTGGGATCGCGAAGCAGGTCGTTGAGCATCGGGATCCACGCGAGCGGGCTCGACGCCAATCCATGAACCATCACCACGGGAATCTTGCCGGGCTCGTACGGACGCAAGAGCATCAGTCCCGAACGTTCGGCCGCGGCCGCGGGGCGCAACAAACCCGACCATCGATATCGGTTCAAGTCGGTGCGCGACCACATGTAAGCGAGAGGAGTCGTCAAATCGGATTCAAGCCGGATCGCGCTCGGCGGCTTCCCCACGGTGCGAAACCGGAGCGGATCGACGAGATCGAGCGTGCACACGCGAGCACCGTCGACGTCGACGGGCGAATCACGCAACCGCGAGTCGGGTCGGAGAAACGCGGTGAGCGCGAAAGCCGTCACCGGCGGCAAAAAGCTCGCAGCGGTCGTCTGGTTCTTCTCGGCGTTCCGAACCGCGATCAACGGAACCCCAAGCCCGTATTGATGCGCCGCGGTTTCAAGACCGCTCACTTCATAATCCGAAGCCATCAAAAGCTCGTCGACGTCCTCGGCCTTCCATGGCGAATCCTGCAGGTTCACGCGAAGATTCATCTCCTTGCCGTGAATCTTCAGCTTGATCGTCCCCCCGGGCTCGATCTTGCCCTGCGATTGCGCCGCGCGGATCAGCCGGTCGAGACCCGCGTTGTAAAGATCGAAAGCCACCCGATAGCGCGGATCGGAAGGATTCCGCGACGATTCCAATTCGGGTTCAAACAAATAATCAAATGAATACGCAACACAGTCGAGGAAGCAATCGATCGCGGCGTCGCGTTTTCTGCGGTCGAGGCGTTTTCCTTCGATCCACGATAATTCGGCGAGCGCGAAGACGAGTTCGCCGTCGAGATCCTGACGCACGGTCCGTTCAAGGATTGTGATTGCCGACGAGGGATCGCGATGAAAACGTTTCTCGAGATCATAGCGCTTGAGCGTTTCAATCGTGCGGGGGCTTGGTCGATCGAGCGCGGCGACGCTTTTTTGCCAGGCGAGATGCGTGTGATCGCCCCGGCTGGGTTGGACGGAGATCTCCCCCCAACCCACCGACAGCGCGGCGAGCAAGATGATGGAACCTAACGCCATTTTCGGGTCACTCCCTCGACCCCGCCGTCGGGTGAAACGTCGTCTCGCCGCGAACGAATCGGTCGCGTCCGAATCATACCCGGCGAGCCCGATTGGTCAAGACGAGCGTGCGGAAGACCCGCACGCGGGCGAGGCGCCGCGATTCGCGCACCGGAAATCGGATCCGCCCTCGCTATTCGGATTCTTACGTATGTAACCGCATATGGGCGCCGGGAATCGGTTTCTCACAGGGGAAGATCGATTCGCGCCTCGTTCGAAAGGATCGGGAGATCGAATCTCCCGATAAACCATGTTTACGCAATATCTTGAATACATCAAGAATTGCACGAGTATTAATAAGAAATAAGCGTATCGCGGTCGCGCCGAGGCGAACGTCCGTCCGTCGCGGGGCGATCTTACATTCATGAGTTCATCAGTGGGTTGAAGCGACGCTTCAACCGCCGACGGCGGAACGCCGGCGGTTGAAGCGGGATCGCGTGCGATCAACGGCGAGCGGTCGCGGCCGCGACTTCTCGCGTCGGCTTGGGGGTTTCCTTTTTGCCGGCCCAGTCGATCAAGATCGGGCTGGCGATGTAAATCGTGCTGTACGTACCGCTGATGAAACCGACGACGAGGGTGAACGCGAACCCGTGCAAACCTTCGCCGCCGAAGATATAGAGCACGATGACGACGAGCCACGCGGTGAGTGTTGTGAGGATCGTTCGGGAGAGCGTTTGATTGATCGCGTCGTTGATCATCTTGGCGGTCAGATCGGGGCTTTTCCCTTTGATTTCGCGAATTCGATCGAAGATGACGATCGTATCGTTTACCGAGAAGCCGATCAGCGTGAGGAACGCCGCGATCATCGGCAAGTCGATTTTGAACTGTTCGATCATCAAAAAGCGATTGACCCCCGGTATCTGGGCGAGCCAGTACGAAACCGCGACGGCGCCGAGCGCGATCAACACGTCGTGGACGAGCGCGATGACCGCGGCGAGCCCGTAGGTGAGCGATTTGAATCGAAACCACAAATATGCAATGATGATTAACCAGCTAGAAACGGTGGCGATGAGCGCGAGCGTGCGGGTCTCGCCCGCGACGATGCCGCTGAAGTTTTCGAGCCGATCGAAAAGCAAGCTCGCGTTTTCACGGATTGATACCGATAGTTGATCGAGCGAGGCTTTCATTTCGGCGGGGTCGAGATCGGTTCGAACGACGAGCGGCCAGGGCTCTTTCTTCGGGGGCGCCTCGGGGGTCGTTCCCGGGGGCGCTGCGGGATCGATCACCTCGAAACGCGTTTCGGGGTTGGCGATCTTCTTTTCTTTGAGAATATCTCGAAGTAATTGAATGAGCCGCGCCGGCGGCTGGGGCGAATTGAACGTCGTCTCGTAAACGACGCCTCCCGCGAACCGATCGACCGATTCCTCGCCCGCGGATTCGCCCGGTTTTCCCTGGGCGGATTCGACCGCCTTGGGAATCGGCTTGCCCGCGCTCACCTTCATCTCAACCTGCGCCAACATCCCCGAGAATTCTTTGAGGATCGATTTTTGGACCTTCTCTTGCGAGAGCTCGGTTGTACGAATGTTAAAGCGAATACCCGACGCTTTATCGCCGCCGACGTTGAGCGTTTCGACGGTGACGTCGGGAAGCACTTTCATCGCTTTTTCGCGGACGAGTTCGGGTCGACGACCCGCGGGGAGGGAGCGGATCGCCTCGGCATCGGGGTTGAGGCGAATCGTCACGAGCGTTCCACCCGTGAAATCGATGTTAAACATCCCCTGGCCGCGGGCGAAAAACGCGAACAGGCCGCCGACGATCACGAGCAACGATCCCGCGATACAATAATACCGCGGACCGATGAAATCGATATTCGTTTTATCCATGATCTTCATCATCGTCGTTTTTCGAAGCCAACCCCGTTGGAGCCAAAAATCGAAGATGACGCGTGAAACAAAGACCGCCGTGAACAAGTTCCAAAGTAAGCCGATGATCAGCGTGAGCGCGAAGCCTTTCACCTCTTCGGTGCCGACCGCGTACAGGACGACGCCCGATAGCATCGTCGAAACGTTGGAATCGAGGATCGTCGTCCAGGCTCGCGTAAACCCGTTGCGGATCTGCTGAACCATGCTCGCGCCTCGATCTTTTTCCTCACGCATTCGCTCGAAAATCAGCACGTTGGCGTCGACCGCCATACCGATCGTCAACGCCAACCCCGCGAGACCCGGCAGCGTGAACG
>JAKBCQ010000351.1 GCA_021807585.1 Planctomycetota bacterium
CGACGCCGACCCGACGCGTGAGTTTTGGTGTTGCGCTTTTCCGTATCTTTCGGCATGGACTCTACATATGCGAATACATATGTAATACAAGCACGAAGCGCGAGCGAGTGCGTACATCCGAAAAAAACGACGCACTCGCTCGCGCTTCGTGCTTGTATTCGAACGGCATTTCCGGCTTCGGCGCCCAATGAGATGATCGACTTAGCCGTGATCTCATCTCTTGTCAATAAACGATTTACTCTTCGTCCCCAGAGGAAATGCGCAACTCCAAAAAGCGCGAGCGAGGGGTTCTTATATTCCAACCTGTCGAATAAGTTAGGAGTTTTTATATAACAGCCCGATTTTCGGTCAAGCGGTTCTTAGATATCGATCCGTCGCACAATAGAAGGGTATATATACGCCCCCTAGCTCGGCTTGCCGGCGGTCAAAAATAATCGCCGTAGGCTTGAGGTTTGGCGTGATCCGCTTGTTCGGTCGTCGCCCGCGCATCGCTTCGTTCGCTTTCGGGCCAGTGATGCAGCCGATACGATCGGAACGCGAACGCGCCGACGGGAGGAAGAATCGCGAAAAAGATCACCCAGATGATCTTATCAAAACGTCCTGGAAACGACGAATCGTCGAGGCTCATCAAGAAGACGAACTCGCGGCGCCACGACCGCCAGAGCGCAAGCGCCAGGCCGAAGAGCAAGACCGTCATGATTCCTTCGGGGAGCCGCGCGAGCGCCATGGCCCCCGCGAACACCAGGATCGCCGCGCCGACCTGCCACAAATGAACCTGTCGGAATCGGTCCCCGAGCCATTTCCAATACGAAACGCCCGCCGATTCGTCCCCCAGCCATTTCAACAACTGGTACGCGACGACCGAAACCGCGAACATCGCCAAAAGAAACGCGAACATGCAAATATCCTTTCACGAAACAATATCGGCAACGATTGATCGCTTGAATCGGTCGGCCGTCGAGTGAACGGCTTATCGGAACGCGACGAGATACGATCCCGCGGCGGCGGCGCCGATCGCTCCCGCGGCGACGAGGCGGAGTTTGTTGGTGTAATAACCTTTGGTGGCCTCGTCGGCGCGGATATAGCCCGCGATCACGCCGAGCAACGCGAGGATGAAAGCGATCGCCGCTCCCAGCTCGACGAGCCGACGCTTGACGAGGTGATCTTCATAAATACCAATCATGTGTTCACGCGATTGCGGGGAAAAATCGACGCGATACGCCGCGAGATACACCGTGCCGACATCGAGAGCGACGGGCTCGACGCGTCGTTCGCGGATGAGCCGGTCGATCTCGGAGTCTTCCGCGACGAACGATCGGGGCGCGTCGGGGGCGAGCCAAGAAGCGACCGCGAGCCGGAGCCGGTCGTGCGCGTCGCGCTCGGCGCGCTCGCGCGTCGCTCCGTACCGACCCGAGACGACCGTGAGCCCGCGCGGGTTGATATTCGGCTCGAGCCCCGTCGCCTTCCGCGCCTCGCGGAACCAGTCGGGATCGCGGCGCACCACCCCCCCGCGCGGATCGCCTTGATAATCAAACGGCGATTGCGCGTGGGAACGGTAACTCGTCGCCGCGACCGCGACGACCAAAACGACAAAAACCGTTCTTGATCCATTCATATTGAACATGTTCGTTAACCTAGTGAATGATCACATACCAGTTAGACGATCTGTTTCCGTCCCCGTTTGAGCCGCGCGCGAGTCGCAGCGGCCGATCGTTCGCACCAGGGGCTTACAAGCTGGACGACGACCGCCGAAGTCGCGACCGCCGCCACGCCCCACCCCGTCGGAAATCCGCACACTCCCGCGGCGACAAGGCCGACGAGAGCCGCCGTGATCGCCGGACCGACGCGGAACCTGACGCGGCGATCGCGAAACGCGAGCGTCGGCCGGCCAAGCAGCACCGTCGTCACCGCGAAAAAAGCGACCGACGACAAGGCATAGCCCGCGAACGGGCGAACGCGATCAGAGTTCCAAACGATCGCGTTAAACGGAGGATCGATTCGAACGTGCATCGCGTACGCCGTCGCGTTACACACCCCCGCCGTCATCAAACCGATCATCAAATACACGAACCGCCGCGCTCCGGGATCGACCGATCTCCCCTCCCAGATTTTGGCGGGAACGAGAGCGCCCCACGTTGTTAGAAGCGTAATCATGTACAGATATACAAGATTCTCGGGATGTTGATTGAGCCTGACGCCGAGCGCCGCGCCGAGCGGAAAACAGAACGCGGCGATCAGGATCGCGGCCAGAAGCATCGACCCCGAAAGCTCGGACACGCGTATGCGACCCGAGGGGAGGGGGGGAGCGACGGGAAGCGGCGGCTCGGGCCTTCGCCGAAAAAGCCGGTTTCGCGGCCGAGCCGCTGCGCCCGTGTGGAGTTCGCCGGGCGATTGCGGCCGCGGCGGGGCGCCGTTTCGACCCGCCGCTCCGGCGGGCGCCGCGCCCCAAAGCCAGTCGTGAAACGCGAGCCGAGAACCGGGAGGACGAGTCTCGGGGCCGATGTAAAAAACAGGTTCCTCTTCGCCGATACGAAACACGTCATCCTCTTTTTTCTCGTTCCGCACGCGATCCGCGGGCTGATCGACGGGGTCGACGCGATTCGCCGCCGCGGCGGGCGCCGCAGGATCGCCGATAAACCGGATCGCGGGTTTGCGCGGCGCGTCGCCTTCGGGAAGCAGCTCCAAGGCGCGAATCGGACGGTGAATCGGATCTTTGGCGAGCGCCTTGCCGACGATCGTTCGATAAGGCTCGGCGAGCGGCGAAAGATCGGGCCGGGCGGTCAGGTGCTTCATCAACACCTCGCCGACCGTTTCTCCCTCGAACGGAACCCGACCCGTCAACATCTCAAAAAGAATCACGCCGATCGCGTAAATATCGATCGGTTTGTTATACTTACCCGTGGAAACCTCCGGCGCCATGTAATGACACGTGCCGACGCTCTCGGAATGCTCGGTCCCCACGCCGGGGTTGATCAGTTTGGAAAGCCCGTAATCGCCGATCTTGACGATCCCCTCCTCGATGAAAATATTCGCGGGCTTGAGATCGCGATGCACAATGCCATGATCATGCAAATAATCGACCCCGTCGACGATTCCGCGGAGCCACGATCGAACCTCATCGTCGGCGAGCCCCTTGGGATTGCGCGCCAGAACCTGCGCCAGGCTCGGTCCCGCCACGTACTCCATGACGACGAACGTCTCGCCCGAGTCGTTTGATCGAATGTCGTGAATCGTCAGCAGATTCGGACTCTTGAGATTCATACATTGAGAAACGCCGCGGCATTCGACGTCGTGATCGCGCAGGATCAGCTTGAGAGCCACCTCTTTGCCCGCGTCTGAAACCGCGAAGTAAACCTCGCCGAAACCGCCGCGGCCGATCGCTCGTTTGATCGTGTAACCCTCGAGCGGACGAGATCCGGACGTGAACAAATAGCGGTGAGGCTCACGCTGGACGGCGTTCATCGGTCGATCCCCCGACCCCGACGGCAGCGAATCGGTCGTGAATTTCATCGATTCCGCCGAGCGAGAAGGCTCGCCCGAGGCGTGCGAAATCGTCGCGTCCATCTCGTCGGCGGTTCGGTTCAGGGCCGGAATGTTCATCGCAAGGCGACTCCGTCGGTGTCATTCGATCCGCGAGCATTTCGCGAACCCCGTACCGACCGTGAAAGAATTAAGACGACTCTTGTCGACTCCGATCGATCACGCAATCGTTTTCGATCGACCGTTCTCAATACCTCGACTCATCGCAAAGTGATTCGCTCAAATATCCGAATATTGGGGAGATTCGAGCGGTTCGAGACTGAACGAGAAACCCTCACCCAACACGTTGGAACGAAGCGTGATCGGCGCCCTGCCGATGCACGGAGCTCCGTCGACCTCAAAACCTCCCGCCGAACGAAACCAGAGCGATTCCCCTTGACGATACAAAACGACGGGTTCCTTGAGCTCGGGCGCGTGAATATGCGCCTGAAGCGACCTGCCGACGATACACGTCTCGGCCATTAATACGATACCGTCGACCGCGAGCGGCAGTCGATGCCTGCTGACGATCGTCAAAGTCGCGGTGGCGCTCAGCGGGCTCGGCCTGCGGAATTCGATCTCGACGGTCGATCCCAAACGGATGATGTCGTGATCACGAAGGGGAGCGTTCTCCACCCGCTTGCCGTTGACGAACGTCGGCTCGATCGCTTTCAGCACGTAGCCGTCGCCGTCGCGGACGATCGACGCATGGCGACGCGACAAATCCCCCAACATCGGGACGTCGGCGCGGCCGTCGGCGTCGGCGCGGCCGAGCATGATTTCGTCATTCAGACACACGAGGAATCCGCCGATCGAATCCGCCCAAAGAAGAAATCGGCCCCGCGGGCCGCCTCGCGACACGTTCCCCAAACCACGCGGCGCAGCCTCGGTCGCCGCCGGATCGCGAGCGACGACTCGATTCCGATTCGGATCGCGGTCGGTTTGCGATTCGATCGCGGCGGGTTTCATCAGATCGAGCGTGCGATTCCGCGCCGCGGGGGCGTGCGGCAACGCACGGTTGGGAGTGATCGCCGCCAGCCGACGCCACGCTCGCGTTCGACCCTGAAGCGCCGCGGGATGCTCGGGAACGACGTTCAAAACCGCCTCGGCCGCAGCGAGGATCTCGCCCCAATTCTCGCCGCCAAGAGCGCGATACAATCGCTCAA
>JAKBCQ010000352.1 GCA_021807585.1 Planctomycetota bacterium
ACTATGATTTGATTATCGGTTGTTCAACTTCCTCGCTCGATGCGACCGATTCGGGATTCTTCCCCAATTCGGCTCTTCGCCGCGCAATCCAGGCGATTCGCGGATGATGAACGGATCTTCAGACGGAGAACGCCGCGATCCCTTCAATTCATTACTCGATTTTACAAGCATTCATTTGACCAAGCCGATCGACGCACGTTACCTCGTCGCCGATCCCACGATCGAAAGCGCCGCCGCGCCGATCAAGATCAAAACGTATCCCGTCGCGTAGATCGCGGCGTACCGCGTGGACATCTGAAACGGACCCCATGAAACCCGGATCCCGCGCCTAAAGAGTGAAACCTTCGCCGCCGCGATCAACACCCCCCCAAAAATCATCGCGCTCAAAGCGCCGATCGCGGTCTCGAACGGCGCATGAATAAGAACATGAAGAAACAATGACATCAGAATCGCGAATACGACCTGAAAAAGTAAGAAGTAGGGAAAATCGACCAGGTAGATCGAACTCCCGCCCGTCTTTGATCTTCGCTTAATCCAGATCGACATCATCGATCTCCTCGGCGCGAAAAGCCTTTGATCGATCTCGGCGTACGCCTTCGATATCGTTCGTCGTTGATGTTCGACGCCCCGATCCCGACCGATCGTTAAATCCTCGCACATCGAGACGCTCGGGATCAAGTCTTCTCCCGGATGCGCCGATCAATACCATCTTGTTCAATATCGATTATTTATTACCAATATTTTTATTATATTTCCTTACCCGATAAATGCGAAAAAGTCGATCGCGTTCGGCGATTCCATAAACGGGCTCGAACGAGTCGGGATGTTCGTCCGCCCAGCCGCGCTCGATCGGAAATCCATCGGTGTCGGAAACGTTGAACCGTCCCTCGGTCGGATCGGACCGCGTCACAACCAAAAAATCGATCGCCTCGCCGCGCAGATTCGCCAGCCACGCCGCGTAATCCGCCTCGCTCGGCACGCGATCCCACCCCGGCCTCGTGTCCGGCCATTCGGGCTCGCCCCGCACCGTCGCCTCGCGATGATAATCATGCATCATCCAATTATTATGCTTGTTGATATTGATATATCGCACTTCATTGCGTAATCGCGTTCCCATCAAATAATAAGGGAGATCGGTTCCCGCGTAGGCGATCCGCGCGCCGGCTTTGCCCGCGAGCGCATCGAGCCGCATCCACCCCCTGAAATAATCGGGAAACGACGCGGGATAAAACAAAACCCGCGGATCGTTCGATCGCGGAAGATAAACGAACGGGATCGAAACCCAAACGCACGCCGCCGTCACGATCGAAGCCGGAATCGCGATCCGGCGACGGCGAATGTTCATCGAACGAAACGAAGCGACCGTCGCGACCGTCGCGATCGACCCGGCGATGCACGCGATCGAACGCGCGTTAAAATCGTTCCCCAACCGAATCGATACAAGCGCCGGAAGCGAATTCGGGATCAATTTGTCAAAATCCCACGGCGGATCGTCGGGATACCGAAACGGCCAAGATTGCGGAACAAGCAGGTGTACATATAAAATTATCACTCCAAGAATGCGCACGATCGATCCCCGATCGAACAACATCGCCAAGGGAATCGCAGCCAAGCCGACCGCCTGAAGCATAAACCGTTGCTGGGTTCGGTAAGGAATCAAGATCCAATAAAGGGAGACGTTAAGAACCGCGAGAATCGCCGCGCCCCAAATCAACTCTTCCATCCGACCGCGATCCGCCGATTCGATCTTCCGACCGACCCGCCACGCCCCCAATAACGCCGCGATCCAGAACGGCGCAAGCCTGGGATCGAACGTCGAAACGAGAATATCGGCGAGCGCTTTATATCGAGATCGCTGAATATAATAGCGACTTAACCTCATCGCGCCGCGGCCGTACCACCCCGAAAGGACGACCGTGTTCAACACCTCGACCCGTAACGGATAAAGCGGATTCCCCGTCAGTATTGCGTTGCGAAAAAACCAATATCCCCCGGGTATCGCCGGAATCAGACAAATCATCAAAATTCCAACCGTACGCCTCGTCCACTTCGTTTCCCGCTTCCAAACCGCGACGATCGCAAGCAAAACGAGCCACGGCAAAAAGACCGTCGCGGTCGGTTTCGTCCCCCATGCGCATCCCAAAGCCAGGGCGAAAAAACCGATCGCAACAAACCCTTCGTCGCCGAGAAAATATCGCATCAAAAAATAAACGCTTAAAAGGTAGCCCGCGACGAAGATCGTATCCACGTTCGCCTCGAACGAGAACAGAAGCAGGGGCGCCGCGAGGACGAACCAACACGTCGCGACGACGGCGGCCGAAGCGCCCGCGTTCAGGCGTCGAGCGATCGCGTAAACCGCATACGCCGCGAGCATCAGAAACGGCGCCTGGCCGATCTTGGCGAGTCGGTCGCCCCCCCATCCCGCGATCAGCCACGCAAACCAAACGTCGCCACCCGCGGGGAAATACGTCGCCGCCGATTCGCCGAACGGCGACGCGATCAGGAACAGACGTTTTTCCTTCCACCACCGCGCCGCAAAGTATAAATGATAGATTGGACCGTCGCTGACGACCTTCACCGGCCCCAAAAGCGAAGGGATCGCGTACGCGAAAATCCCCCACATAGCCGCGGCAAGCGCAAGATAAGCGCACGCTTCCCAACGGTCGGCGGGATCGCTCACGCTTCTGATCGCCTCCTCGCCGTTCGCTCGCTTCTTAACGATCCAAAGCGATAAAACGCCGCAAGCCAGGCCCAGGCACGACCAGCCGATCAGCGGGATCAGATCGAGGTATCCGAGGGTTCCAAGCAGCTCAACTCCGACGGTCGCCCAAGTCCAGGCGAGCACCGCCGCGGCGAGCGTCCGAGACGCGCCTCGACGCACCCCGAACGCGAATACCGCGATCAGATAAGCTCCCAGACCGAGCGGCAAGTTGAGCGCGAGAGTCGTCAATAACCCCATCGTGATTCCTTATCCTTGCGATCGTCGGCTTCGAGTCGGGTTCATTCGCGCGAGGAATTCGACTAGAATATCCTACCGAGCGGGTCGAGGAATCTCTCGATCGCCGTCGAGCCGAAACGATTGAGACGCATTTTTATGAAAGAATCTATCTCTTTGAACGTGCTGGAGCCGATCATCGATCATACCCGCATTTATGGCGATAATCGCTTTGTTTATCCCGTGTTGTCGCGGAGGAGCAAGGGGATCTCGGTCGGGATCAATCTCAACCCCGATAAGGTGTGTAATTTTGATTGCATCTACTGCGAGGTCGACCGCCGGAGCGACGCGATTACGACGTTCGTCGAAACCGACCGGCTGATCGCCGAACTCGAGACGATGCTCGATTATGTTTTATCGGGAGGGCTTTACCTTGAGCCCAAATTCGCGGTCGTTCCCGCCGCGCTGCGCAGGCTTAACGATATCGCATTTTCAGGCGACGGTGAACCGACGACGTTCAAGAACATCGACGCGATCGTCGGTCGAGTCGCCGATCTCAAGCGAAGCCGTGGGCTTCACGATGTGAAACTCGTGATGATTACCAACGCGACGATGTTTCACCGCCACGTCGTCCAAAAAGCGCTCGCGATCATGGACGAAAACCAAGGGGAGATCTGGGCCAAGCTCGACGCCGGCACCGACGCCTATTATCACCTGATCGAGCGCACGACGATCCCCTTCGGCCGCGTGCTCGAAAATCTTTTGATCGCGGCGCGGGTTCGGCCGATCGTCATCCAAAGTTTATTCATGAAAGTGAATGGCGAAGGACCGAGTTCGGCCGAGATCGAAGCGTATTGCGAACGACTGCGGGAGATCGTCGCAGCGGGAGGGGGGATCCGATCGGTTCAGGTTTACACCGTGGCGCGTAAGCCCGCCGAGGCGATCGTCGAACCCTTGGCCGACGCCGATATCGAGGCGATCGCACGCAAGGTTCACGAAACCACGGGGCTCGAAGCCGAATCGTTCGTCGGAGCGTCTGTAAGTACAGTTCGTGAAGATATTAACGATAACTAACTTCATTTATTGTCGGGATCGAGCCCTTATTCCTTCGCCGATTTCTTCCTCATGAGTTCGGGAGGAAATTGCGCCTGAGAAGCCCCTTCGACGCGTCTCAGATTCAACGATCCGCCGCGATCGGGATAAAGCGGGATGAACATCCCCCCCGTTTTTTCCAGATCGTCGAATAAACGCTTGTTAAGCGATTGCGCCGTTCCGTGATAATCGGCTCGAAAGATTAAATTCTCGGTCTCGAGAGGATCGGCCTTGATATCGTACAATTCATCGATATCCCATATTCCATAATAATGAATGTATTTGTATCGCTCGGTGCGGATCGCGTGGATCGTCGGCGTTTGGGGGAAATTTCGCTCCCAAAAGTATTCGTAAGAAATCGCGTCGCGGCCGGCCCGCTCCTTTCCCCCAGCGAGCGGTATCAGGCTGAAGCCGACAAGTTCTTTGGGCGCCACGACCCCCGCCGCGTCGAGCGCAGTGGGAGCGACGTCGACGTTCGCGACGAGCTTCTCGACGACCGTCCCTGGAGCGAACAACTCGGGACAGTACATCAACATCGGAATCCGCATCGATTCCTCGTACGCCGTTCTCTTATCGATCAGTCCGTGCTCGCCGAACGCGAAGCCGTTGTCTCCCATGAAGATAATCAGCGTGGAATCGAGTTGATTTTTC
>JAKBCQ010000353.1 GCA_021807585.1 Planctomycetota bacterium
TCCCATCGATAAATTGCGAGCTTTCTATCATAAGTTTTATCGTGTCGACAACGCGGTGCTCATCGTCGCGGGGAAGTTCGTCCCGGAATCGACTCTTAAGTTGATCAACAAATATTTTGGTTCGATCGCCAAACCCGCCGAGCCGGTTCCTTCGACGTATACGATTGAGCCGCCGCAAGACGGCGAACGGCACGTGACGTTGCGGAGGGTGGGGGACGTCGCGGCGATTGGAGCGGTTTATCATATCCCAGCGGGTCGGCATGTCGACGTCGCGGCGCTCGACGTTTTGGCCGAGATTCTTTCGCGCGAGCCGACGGGCCGGCTTTATCAGGCGCTCGTCACGCCGGGGCTCGCGGTCAACGTCGGGGCGAGCGTTTCGTCGTGGGCCGAGCCCGCCGTGATTGAAATCTCG
The DNA here is from genome assembly GCA_021807585.1 of Planctomycetota bacterium. Classification (GTDB taxonomy): domain Bacteria; phylum Planctomycetota; class Planctomycetia; order Isosphaerales; family Isosphaeraceae; genus JAKBCQ01. The sequence goes on from JAKBCQ010000353.1 coordinate 413, forward strand.
GCCGAGGTCCGTAGCGATCAAAATCCCGAATCCGTGCTGAAAACGATGCTCGAGACGACCGAGGGGGTCGCCGACGCCAAGATTACCGACGAGGAAGTGGCGCGAGCGCGTCAAACGCTGCTCAAGCAGATTGATCTCATGCTTCGCGACAGCGGACATGTCGGAGTCGTCCTTTCCGAATTCGCCGCGATGGGGGATTGGCGGCTCCTGTTCGTAACCCGCGACCGTTACCAGGCGGTTACCAAAGACGACGTGATCCGAGTTGCGCGAACATATCTCGTTTCAACCAACCGAACGAGCGGGATTTTTCATCCCACCAAGGCGCCGAAACGATCGATCATCCCCGATTCGCCGTCGGTCGATTCGATCCTGGCGAATTATCGAGGAAAGTCCGACACCGCGACGGTCGAGGCGTTTGCGGCGACTCCCGAGAACATCGAAAAACGAACCGAGCGTTCGACGACGAGCAAAGGGATTCGGACGGCGCTTTTGCCCAAGAAAACGCGGGGCGATTCGATCCACGCGGTCCTGCAATTCCGCTTTGGAACCGAGAAAGACCTGACGGGGCATGAGACCGCGCTCGAAACGCTTCCCGATTTCTTGATGCGAGGCACGACCAAACATACGTATCAGCAACTTAACGATGAATTTGACCGACTCAAATCGAAAGTCGGTATGACGGGAGGTCCCGGGCTCGTCGTTGCGACGATCGAAACCGATCGCGCGCATTTGAGTGCGATCGTCAAGCTTTGCGCCGAGATTCTGAAATCTCCGGCGTTTCCCGAGGATCAATTTAAGGTTCTGATCCGCGAACAAATCACCGATCTCGAGAACAAGCTCGCCGAGCCGATGGGGCGGGGTGTGAACACGTTATCACGCGCGATGAGCCCGTGGCCCAAGGAAAGCATTCATTACCGGCCGACATTGACCGAGGAGATCGAGCGGTTGAAGTCGCTTAAGATCGACGAGTTGAAGGATATGCACACGAAGTATTACGGCGCCGGCAATCTCGACGTCGCGGCGGTCGGTTCGTTCGATTCGAGCGTGATGAAAGAATTATTGGACGCGGAATTCGGCGATTGGAAAACGACCGCGGCTTACGTGCGGATTCCTACGCCTTATCGCGCGGTCGAGACGATCGATCAAACGATCGAAACGCCCGACAAATCGAACGCGATGGTGGCGATCGGCACGGTGCTGCCGATCAAGAAATCGGATCCCGATTATGCCGCGCTCGCGTTCGCGAATTTCGTTTTCGGCGGCAGCCCGAAATCGAGGGTGATGAACGAGTTAAGGCATAAGGGGGGGCTTTCGTACGGGGCGCAATCGGCGTTTCAGGCGAGCGTTCTCGATCCCCACGCCGCGTTTTACGGCTTCGCGATCTGCGCCCCGCAAAACGCCGCTAAAGCAAAAGATATTCTCATTAAAGAATTCCAGAAGTGGTCGAACGAGGGGATCAGCGCCGACGAATTGGCGAATTTCAAAGAGGGATATAAGCAGGCGTTCAAGCAACGATTGGCCGACGACGAGACCGTGGCGGCGGAGCTTGCCGACGGTCTGGAAACGGGGAGGACGTTCTTTGATCACGCCAAGGTGATCGGGGCGGTCGATACGTTGAAGGTTGAAGAGATCGACGCGTTCGTGAAAAAGGCGTTTCAGGATCGCGGGATCGCCAAGATCATGGCGGGGGATTTCTCCAAAAAAGGCGCCGACAAGGCGAAGTGAGCGCACGCTACGCGATTCGCGATTCAAGTCGAACATCGAACGGCGTTTCTTCGGGCGAGGGAGACTTCGCCCGAGTCAAACGCATATACATATATCGACTAGAGAGTCTCATCGGATCGCCGCGGCGAGTCCCCGTCTTGATTTCAAAGATCAGCATAAGTTCAACTAATCGGCTCGGCGGTCGCCGCTTGTCAGGCCGTACAAACTGTGAGAAGTTGAACCGTTACCCGTTCGAATCGCTTTGACGGTCGGCGAATTCACCCGAGCATCGCACTTATACTGAACGCTGCGATCGGGTCGTGATTCACGCGTTTGTTGCGGATCGGCTTTGGTCGCGCGGCGTTTCGCACGATTTCGCTCTCGCGATTTGGGCTTGTCGGGTACGCTCCGGTATTTCAACCGAGAATCTCATGTATTGGATTTTGATATCGGCGATTTTGATGACGGTCGCGGGTGTCGACGCGGGTCGCCGGCTGATCGACGTATTGAGGCGGTTTCTGACGGTCCTCGAGCGAATCGCGGGATCGCTCGAGCGGATCGCCGAGGCGAGCGAACAGAATCGGCGGATCGAGGGGGATGCGTCTTCGGCGCCTGGCGGAAGCCGAGCCGAAGCCGACCCGGTGAAGTCGGGTGTGGATGAGATTCGACGATTGATCGATCTGGGACGCTGGGACGAAGCCGAGACGCTCGTCGACATATTTGTGCGTGATCATCCCGAAACTCCCCACGCACAAACGATCACGGTGGAGATCGCCGAGGCGCGGCGAGCGCTGGTGGAACGGTTCAAATCGCGGATCGACGAGGCTCGAAGGTTGAACGACGCCGACCAGGTCGTGCTGTTACGCGACGAACTGACGCGGCATTTGGTCGAAGAGGAACGGAAAGAACTCGATCGCGAGTTGATCCAGTGGATTATGCGATGGCTGCAAAATCGCCTCCGCGCGGCGCGGGTTGATCTCGACCTTGTTGAGTTCGCCGCCCGCGCCGCGGAGTCGTTCTCTGAAACCGCCGAGGGGGCGAGCTTGAACGCGGCGTTGCCGACGCTTCGGCGGAGCGCGGGGCTCTGCGGTCGATGTGGAGCGCCGTATCAAGGGTCCGCCGACGCGTGCCCTTCGTGCCGAGCCCGTGCGCTCAAGGTGGTTGAATCGAGCCGGCCTGCGACCGTCGAGATTGTTTCCACGCCGAGCGAGCCCGCTGGAGATGGAACGGGATCGACCGAGGATGGATTGAAGGAAGAGAGTTCAATCGAGGGAAACGGAGCGGTTGAGAAGTCGGGTACGATTCGAGACGACGCTTCCGAGGTCGTGATCGCGGGTGAGGTTTTGGAGGAGGAATTCACAGGGCTTTTGTTTGTCGAGCCGAAAGTTCAAGATCGAATCGATTCCAAGGAAGGGCGAGACGTCGGCTCGTCGTAAATATGGTATTGTATGGTGTGTGTCGCGCCGCGTGATCGACGGATCGGCGACCGGGGATCGCAATCGAAGGGGCCGAGTCATGATGTGGAAGCGTTTCTTGCCGAGTTTTCCGGCGTCGATCGCCCTGGTCGCGGCTCTGTGTTCGCAGACCTGGGCGCAATCGGGGAGCATTCGACAGGCGTTGCCCAAGCGAACCGAGTTGGGCCGAGTGGGTCTGGAACGCCAATGGTTCACGGTCGTGCCGATGACGGGGCTGAACGAGCAACTGCTCACGATCGATCTTCATGGCGATCGTTTGTTTGCGCAAACAAATCTTTCGAATTTATATGCGATTGATCCTGAGAGCGGGCGCATTTTCTGGAAGCAGAATTTGGCGATCGAACGCGGCGTGATGGGTTCGGCGATCAGCGTGACGATTCCGCCCGCGGTGAATTCGATGTTTGTGTTCGCGGCGAGCAACAACACGTTATTTTGTTTTGATAAAGCGACGGGCCGCCCGGTGTGGCAGTATACGATGGAATCGGGTAAAAGCCTTGCGATTGGTAATCGCGAGACGAACACGTTGATTTCAAGCGGTCTCGCCGCCGACGAGCATCGGGTGATGGTGGGGATGTCGGCTGGTCGGCTCGTTTCGCTCCTGCTCTTGGATAAAAAAACGGGTAAACCGCTTACGAAGCCGCTGTACGAATGGTCGTGGCAGACGAACGACGTTCTGTCGTCGCGACCGATTCCGGCCGAGCGCGTCGTCGCGTTCGGCGGCCGCGACACCAAGGTTTATGTATCGACCGTCGACGATCCGCCGCAAATGCTCTTGCGATTTAAGACGGGGGGTCAGGTGGCGGCGCCGCTGGGGTCGTACGGAACCAGATCGATTATCGTTCCCTCATTTGATCAGAATGTTTATTCGGTCGACGTGTTCGAGGGAAACGTGAACTGGACGTTCTCGACGGGCGCCCCGGTGGATCACGAGCCGATCATCGCGGGAAGGGACATTTTCGTCGTCAACGTCGCGGGCGCTCTCTCGGCGATCGACGCCGAGACGGGACGCGCTCGGTGGACGCAAAACACGGGCGGGGGACAGGTGCTGGCGATCGGACGGACGCGGCTTTACTTGCAA
>JAKBCQ010000354.1 GCA_021807585.1 Planctomycetota bacterium
GCATTGCAACGCGTTCGAATACGGAACCTGGCGTTCCTCAAAATGATCTGGATATTCTGACATGTCAATATTTAAACCCTTTGACGAAACAAGCCGACCCTCGTTCATCGGGTATTCGACCGGATGTGTAAGGGATACATACTCGTAATCGTATTCATAATCTGGAAAATCGAGCTTGGCGGTCCAGCGGACGAGTTCGCGTGCGACGTCGAGCACGCGCTCGAGCCGGTCGGCGAGCGCCGCGAGATCGGTTCTCGACGGAAGTTTATAAAATCCTCCGACGCGAACGTTGATTGGATGTACCTCGCGCCCTCCGACGATCTCGACGATCGAGTTGCCCCCCTTTTTAACCGCGAGCGCCGATCGCACGATCGCCGCGAATTCGGGCTTCGCTTGCGCCATCGCGATCGCGCTTTCAAATCCGAAGAAGTCGGGTGCGTGAAGGAACGCGAAATGGAGCACGTGGCTCTCGATCCATTCGCCGCAATAAAGCAGCCTGCGCAACTTTTTGATTGGAGCGGGGATGTTCATCCCCAGCAGTTTTTCGATCGCGTGGCACGAACTCATCTGATAAGCGACGGGGCAGATGCCGCAGATCCGCGCCGTGATGTCGGGAACTTCGAGCAGGCTTCGGCCGCGGAGGAACGACTCGAAAAAGCGAGGAGGCTCGAAGATCCGCAGTTGCGCGTCTGCAACCTTGCCGTCGCGAACGACAATCGTGATTCCGCCTTCTCCCTCGACCCGCGCCATCGCGGCGACATGGATCGTGCGCTCGGTAGGCTGATCCGCCGCCGCTTGAGATTCCGGCGGGGAGTCGGACGATGAAGCGTGTGATTGAGAGGATTCCGACTCGTTAGACATGACGCAGTCCCTCCGCGACGAACTCCTGCGAGGTCGAATAAAACGCGTGGAAGAAGCGGCGGATTTGATCGGAGGGAACGCCGATCGACTCGAACCGCGAAGCGAGAGCCGCGGTGTTCGGCTGGTGAGACGGACCGTAACACGCGAAACAGCCCCGGTCGTGCGCCGGGCAGAGCGCTTCGCACCCCGTCGACGTGACGGGCCCCATGCACGCCTTTCCTTGAGAAACAACCACGCATACGATATTGCGTCGCTTGCAATCGAGGCAAACCGCGTGATCGGGAACCCTCGGTTTCGCGCCGACGAGCATCTGTGCAATCACGTTTAATAGTTGATATTTATTGATAGGACATCCCTGCAGCTCGAGATCGACCGTGATGAAATCGGCGATCGGTCGCGATTTCTCGAGCGTTTTCACGTACGACGGATTCGCGTAGACCGCCGCGATCGATTCTTCAATCGAGATAAAATTGCGCAATCCTTGAATTCCGCCGCCGTTGGCGCACGCGCCGATCGCCACGATGAACTTGCTCCGCTCGCGAACGTCTTTGATCTGATCGATCTGCTCGGGGCTCGAGATCGATCCCTCGACGAGCGAAACGTCGAACCCTCCTTCGAGAGGACGCCGCGTCGCCTCGAGAAAATACGCGATCTCGACGCGATCGGCGACCGCGAGAATCTCGTCCTCGCAGTCGAGGATCGAAAGTTGACACCCGTCGCACGACGCGAACTTGAAAACGCCGAGTCTCGGTCTGGGAACGTTCATGTTTAGAAGTGCTCCCGTGAAAAGAAGCGCGCCGTTTGAGAATGATCGAACACCGGGCCGTCCTTGCAAACGAAATCGGGACCGAGCTGGCAATGCCCGCACAGGCCGATCGCGCAGTGCATGTTGCGCTCGAGCGAGTAATAAATCCATCCCTCGGGGATCTCTCGCGCAACCGCCTCGGCCACCGCGAACCGCATCAGTACCTCGGGGCCGCATGTCATCATCAACGTTCGTACGGGATCGATTGAAATACGATTAAACAGGACCGGAACGACCCCCACGCGGCCGCGCCACGCAACGTCGCCTCGATCGACCGTGATCAACGTTTCGATTCCGTGTTTTCCCCAACTTTCGTATTCATAATCATAGAGCAAGTCTTTTGGCGTGCGCGCTCCGTGCATCAGCACGACCTTGCCATAACGATCGCGATTCGCCAAAAGCGCGAGCACGACCGGGCGGAGGGGCGCGAGCCCCAATCCCCCCGAGACGACGAGAACGTCGCGCCCTTCGGCTTGTTTGAGCGGCCAGCCTCGGCCATAAGGACCTCTCATGCCGATCGGCGAGCCCGGTTTAAGCTTCGCCATCGCGTTCGTCACGCGTCCCGTCGCGCGAATCGTATGCAAAATCCCCGGGCCCTCGTCGCGAGCGCTCGCGATCGAGATCGGAACCTCGCCGATCCCCGGCATCCAAAGCATGTTGAATTGTCCAGGTTCATATTCGTATTGCGCGGCGCGGTCGGGATCGGCGAATTCGATTCGGTACGTCGCGATCCCGGGGGTTTCGCCGCGAATCTCTGTGACGAACGCGGGACGGGGAAGGAACGGATCGTCGTCGGGAAGAACCGCGCGTCGGACGGTTCGATCGGCGGTCGAAGTCGATTGCATCGTCGTCATCGTCATTGTTGATCGCCTCGAATCGCCGCGGCTTCCTCGGTGATGTCGATCCCCACGGGGCACCACGTCACGCATCGACCGCAGCCGACGCATCCCGAAACTCCGTACTGATCGACCCAGCTCGCCAGTTTGTGCGTGAGCCACTGGCGGTAACGCGATCGGATATCGGGACGATTATTTCCTCCCGCCATATGTGCGTGATCAGGATTGAAGCAAGAATCCCATTGTCTGATCTTTTCGGACGAGGCGCCGTCGAGGGCGGGGACGTCTTCGAGCGCGTGGCAGAAGCATGTGGGGCATACCATCGTGCAGTTCGTGCACGAAAGGCACCGCTCGGCGACTTGATCCCAACGAGGATGTTCCAGATTTTGATATAATAGATCGGGTAAACCGTTCGTGTTTAAAGAGCGTTTCATGCTATCACGCGTTTTGTCGACGATTCGAGCCGCGGCGCCGAGTTCGTACCCGGTCGCGGCGCGGCTTGGAATTCCGTCGCAGATCGCCGCGCCGCGGGGGGTCGCGATTTCAACCAGGAATTCGCCTTCGAGCTCGGTGAGCGCCAGATCGAATCCGCGGACGGAGCGGGGACCCGTTCCCATGCTTGCGCAAAAACACGTGGAAGCGGCGACGGCGCAATGTACGGCGATGATCAACGCCTTCTCGCGCCGCGCCTGATAATGACGATCAACATACGGCCCGTGGAGGAAAACGCGGTCCTGGATTTCGATCGCGTGGAGGTCGCAAGATCGAACGCCAAGGAACGCGTAACTGGGAACGGGATCGACGTTCGGTTTCACGGTCATCGCGTCGGCGTGGAATTCAATCGAATAGAGCGTCGTTTTGGGAGGGAAGAGGTATTGTTTCCACGAGTGCGGCCCGACCGCATAGCCGAAATACGCGCGGTCCTCGCGGCGACGAAGCCGATACATTCCAGCCTCCTGCTCGTCGGTCCAGCCGATCGGCAGGTCGTCGATCGCACGCACCTGATCGATGACGATCGCGCTTTCCGCGAGCGTCGGCCCGACGACAGTGTAGCCGTCGCGCCATAAACGGTCGATGATCGCTCCCAGCACGGGTTTTTCGATCACGACCGTCTCCCCCGTGGGAGCGATTCCCGCTGATGAATTCATATCAGATCGCCCTCACGGTTGGTTGTCGTCCCCCAGGACGTCGAGGAATTGAAGCCGGAGCGCTTTCACGCGTTCGGATAGCACGTGATAAAGCCTGCGCGCGATCGCGTAGCCGAGAACCGGATCCGAGTCGCACCGGGCGCGGAGCGACTCGGCGTCGATCGCGAATCCGCGGGTCGGCACCGTCGCACGCGCCGAGGCGGTCTTCGGTCTGGGCTCGAAGATGCTCGACCAGCCGAACACCTCGCCGGGCCCGACCGTAAGGATCGTCGTCTTGCCGCGCCCCTTCACCGAAACGTCGAGCGAAACCGATCCATGCTCGATTAAATACAAATACGGAACCGAGTCTCCCTCGCGAAAGATCGTCTCCCCGGCCTCCCAGAGCACCGGAGTCGTCAGTTGGGCCACCTGGGCGCGACGCGAGGGATCGAGATCGCGCGTGAACGCCGATTCTCCCAGTCTCTCCGCGATCGTCTCGTGATTCATGACGAACGTCTCGCTTTCTTGGTTAAAGATCTGTTCATTTGCTGTTATGAACTCCAAGAAAAAACCCCCAGCCGCGTGGATGCTCTCGCTCGCGGTGGGGGCCGACATAGCCGGTACGATCCGCCCGTCGCGAGCGGAGACATGAACCTACCGTAATCGGCGGATCATTCACTGTCGAGTCGCGAAAGGAGTTTTTTTTGCTCGATAGCGCGATCGTCGCTCCTTTCCGAGAATTCCAGCCGACCCGAATCGATCGACGACACACTTGGTGAGCAATCGAAGTGAACCGCTCGGGCCGACACGAACGACTCAAAAGGTCGTTCAGCAGTACCGAAACCCTTCGGAGGGGATTCGTCGATTCGCCTTGTATTTCCATGCGAAAATCAAAACCGCCGAGCGAAGCCAATCGCCCCGGGCTTTCCGCGAGAATCGCACGCGGAGCCGCCGGGCCGAACCGCGATCGAATCGGATCTTGCAATCGATCACGATGAAAATCAGGGTTATCTTGCCGAATTA
>JAKBCQ010000355.1 GCA_021807585.1 Planctomycetota bacterium
GATCGCCGCGCGGGAACGGTTCGTTAAGCTGGCGCGCGACCTCGCGACCGAAGGCGCGAAGCGTCAGGGGGGAGAAAAGCTCGATTTCCACGCCGAGTCGCTCCGCGTCTGGCCCGAATACGAACCTGCGATCAAGCCCTATGAAGACGCGTTTCGCGAGCTTCCCACACTCGACGTCGCGGTCGACGACTTGCCGAGACCGATCTCCCCGTGGCTCCGGACGTCGGCGGATTCCCGCGTGTCGCGGCTCGTCTATTTGCCGCTGCTCGCTTCGATCGAACAGGACTCGCTCGACGGGAAAACCCCCGGACAGCTTGCCGCTAGCGTCAAAACGGGGGAGCTTGGCAAGCGTTTAATCATTAAACTGCGCAATGATATCAAATGGTCCGACGATTCGAGGGTGGTGGGGGCGATCGACGTCGCGCGGACGTTCGCGGATCGGTTCGATCCGTACTCGCTCGGCTATCAGGCGCGGTGGGCCGAACTGCTCGATCGGATCGAAACCCCCGCGGCGGATCAAATCGAGATCCGCTTCACGCGTCCGACGCTCCGTCCCGAATACCATTTGCTCACGCCGATCGGCCCGGCTCAGGCGGGGCATGAGGGGTGGGTCGTCACCGCGACGGGACGCATTCCGCTCGGCGACGGGCCGTACCGCTGGGAATCCGAGGCCGCCGACGTGATTCGCTTCGCCGCGGTCGCCGCTCCAACTTCGGCGAACGCTCCCAAGATCCGCCGCATCCGCGAGGCGAAATTCCACCCCAAAGCGCTCGTCGGCGCGCTCGCCCGAGGCGAGGTGTCGCTCGTCGAACGCGTGGCGCACGCCGACTTGCCCAGGCTTCAGACCGATCCTGATATTAAAATTGGTACATACAAAAATGCGACGATGCACTGGCTGGCGCTTGACGGTCGCAATCCGGCGCTCCGCGATCGGACGCTTCGTCGCGCGCTCGCTTATGCGATCGATCGCAAAACGATCCTCGAAGAGACGATCCTCCGGGGGCCGATGGACGAGATGAACACGCTTTCCGACGGAGCATTTCCGAAGGGGAATTACGCCGACGCGCCCGGGGTTCGGCCGATCGATTTTGACGCGTTGCTCGCCAAATCGCTGGTCGCCGGCGCGCGGAGAGAGATCGAAACGACCGCGATTCACCTTACTTTTGAATATCCTTTGATTCCGGAGGTCGAGCCCGCGGCGCTCAAGATTGTCGCGGCGCTCAAAGAGGCGGGAATCGACGTGAGCGCGGTTGCGCGGCCGCTTTCGGAGCTCGAGGCGAATCTTCGTTCGGGGCGGCCGTTTGATATCGCGTATCGTACCGGGTGGTGTGTCGATCCCGTTTTCGAGGCGGGTCCGATCCTCTGCCCGGGTTACGACGCCCCCGCCACGCTCAATCCGTTGGCTTCGCTCGCGAGCCCGAGAATATTGCAGATCCTTTTACAAGTGGAACAGCTTGTCGAATGGCCCGCGGCGCGCGAGCTGATTCAGCAGCTCGACCGCGAAGTTCGCGACGAATTGCCGATCATCCCGTTGTGGCAAACGCAGGATCATTACGCGTGGCGGTCGCGGTTGACGGGTCCCGCCGAAACCGCCGACAATTTATATCAAGGAATCGAAACGTGGGAGATCGCTCCATGGTTTGCGCGCGACGCCAAATGATTCGGTCGCTTCGGGTGATCGCGTTCGCTTCGCTTTTTCTCCCGGGCGGGAGCGCGACGCGCACGCTCGCGCAAACCTCCGCGAAGAACCCGGCGAAACCCGCCGCGCCCAAAACCGAAGCATCGTCGCGGGCCGTCACGACGCCGAAAACCGATTCAACCGAACCCGCCGCGAACGGCTCGTCTCAATCGAAGAAAAGCGGCGACACATCCAAAGCCGCTTCGGCTTCGGCTTCGGCTTCGACAACCGACAAGGCGAAACCCGCGCCCCAGCTACCCTACAGCATCAGGCCTTATCGGATTCGCGTCTGGTTTGATTTCGCCCCCGATACGAGGCTCGATTCGCTCGCGCGTTCGCGGCTCATCGAGCACTGGTTGGCGCTCGTCAGTCGGTTCATCGGGCCGCCTTGGGAACTCGACGTCGCGGCCGATTCGGGCCCGCTCGCCGAACGCACGTTCGACGCGATCACTCCAAAAATGATCGCCGACATGGCTCCGGGATATGATAAAGCATTTATTATTGTCGTCGCGCGGCGCGGCTCTGGGCTGGGTTTCCGCGGCCGCGAATACGACGCGACGACGTTCCGGCTCTCGACCCCTAAAGACAAGAACGCCCCGTTCATCGCCGACGCTCCCCGCGCCCTTTTCGATCTTTCGCTCGCGGTCTTCGAACCCTCGGCCGAGATCGGCGAATCGTCGCAGGGGGGGGTGATGATCACCGTCCAGGGGGGCGAGCTCCCCGTCGCAAGCCCGATCGGCGATTTCGTCCAAACGGGCGCGGTCTTCCGTCCGATTCGTATCTACTTAAAGCCTGATAAGTCGGTTCTTCAAGTTTTGGATATCCCTTATTCGTATTTGATGGTGGAATCGATCGACAAGGCGAAGGCGCGATGCATGATCGTATCTTCACAATCGGATCCGCTTACCAAACGATCGGCCAAAAAGACGAAGCTCGTCGCGCTGGGGGTGAAGCCGACCTCGAATCCCGTCAAGCTGCGTTTTTTGACGCGTCCCGACCGCAAGCCCGCGGCGGGCTACGTGCTGACGGCGACCCCCGTGCCGAAGGGGAAAACGCGTCCCGTCGGGCTCACCGATCGTCAGGGCCGGGTCGAATTCAACCCGATTCCGGGTCAGGGTTTGATCAAGATCGACCTGATGGCGGGTGATTCGGAACCGTTGATCGAGTTCCCCGTGATGCCCGGCGAGACGCACGACGGCAGGCCGATCCTCGTCGACCCCAAAAGCTTGACGGTCGCTCTTGAAACCGAGATCAACGCGCTTCGCGACGACATCATTGATCAAATCATCGTTCGCCGGCGTATTGAAAAGTTCCTCAAAGCGCGCGAGGCGGGAAACCAGTGGGACGAGATCGAACGATTGCTCGAGGAATTCAAACGCCTTCCACCCAAAACGTCGTTCGCCGAGCGTGTTTCCAAGATGAAAGACGACGCCAAGAAACGCCAGGCCGAATCGAAGAAACCGATCGCGATCCTCACCAAAAACGCGCAGTCGCTCTTCGCCGACACCGAGGCGATGATTGAAGGTTATTTGATCGACGATACGTTTGCGGCGTATACCGAGGCGCTCGAACAGCGTAAGGCGCCCGCGAACCCGCCGGGAGGCGCGACGGGAGCGACCCCGGCGGCGAAACCGCGGGTCGCGGCGCCCGCGGCCAAGCCGCAACAAGCGAAAACCGCTCCCGCTCAGCCTCAAACGAAGCCGGCTCAACCCAAAAACAACGCGCCCACCGTCGCGCCGTTTTAAGGGCGCGAGGGTCCGCGATCGCGTCGCGACCGGGAGCGTCGCGTAAGAAACATGCAATTTATTATTGATACAAGTGGATCAAATATTAATTATTAATTGACGTTCGCTTCGTGCGGCGTCTGTGCGCCGAACATCCGCGCGATCTTCGCCCCCGCGGTGAAAATCCTCCTCAAGGCGGGGGTGGGGAGGCGATCGATCTGGCTGTACCACGCGGTGAGCATGCGGGTGAAATCGAGCATTTTTTCGAGTTGTTCTCGGGTGTAATCGTCGCGCGAATCCCCCCCCTCGGCCTCCTCGACGCAATGCTCCAAAAGCGCGATCGTCGGGTCCATCTCGCGCCGTTTGCGCTCGGCCATGATCACCCGGAACGTCTCCATAACGTCTTTAAGCGCCTCGAATCGATCGCGCCGATCGCCGATCACGTGAACACGCTTGACAATCCCCCACGTCATCAATTCGCGCAGGCTCGTCGAAACGTTGGAACGGCTCACGTCCAACAAGCGGCTGATCTCCTCGGCGTCGAGCGAATCGGGAGCGACGAACAAAAGCGCATGCACTTGCGCCATCGTTCGATTAATCCCCCACGCCTGGCCCATCTCGCCCCAGTGCAAAATGAACTTTTTCGCCGCCGGTGTCAGTTCCACGCGTTTCCTTCCGTATTGACCGAAATTTCCGTCACTACTGAAAAGTATATCGGCCGAGAAACCGGGGTCAAGCAATCGCGAACGAACCGCTTGCCCAAACCGAACCGGCGCGATACGATCATGGAGTATCATGACGTTTGTCGCATAATTCCCGTGACGAACGTTTACGCCCGGCGCCTTCGCCTCGTTCGATTCATCCTTCGGGAGCGTTTCGATGCCGCCGCTCAGGTTGATCTCGTGGTCGATCATCGCGGGTTTCATGCTTTTGACCGCGGCAGGGTGCGGCTCGTCACCCAAACCGCCCGCCGCGCCCCAAACCGACAAGTCGAGAGTCGTCGCGGTCGGTTCGACTTCGGCCGCGGTCGTTCCTCAAGCGAAAGAGTCGAAAAAACCGGTCGATCCTCCGCCTCGCGTCGAACGCCTTGAAATCGACCCGGCGACGTTCGCGATCGAGATCGGCGAGCCAGGAATCCGCTTCACCGTGCGCGTCCAAACCCCTCAGGGAACATATCGTGATCTCACCGACAGGGCGCGCTGGACGGTTGCGCCCGCCGACTCGGCGTCGATCGACGAATCG
>JAKBCQ010000356.1 GCA_021807585.1 Planctomycetota bacterium
TTTGTTACTCGGTTTTACATCGCCGGTTTCGACGAGTATCGAATCGCTCGTATCGACCCGGTCGGTTCGTTGGGCGTTGATCGCCGCTCGCGTGCGCGAAAGCGTCGCGGCGCCTCCCGCGACCAGGTGCTGAATCAGGTTGTAAAAGATGATCGGCAGCATTACCAGGGGATGATCGGCGAGCGCCATCGAAGCCAAAACGAGTCCGCCGCCGTTGTTATTCATCCCCAACCCGAACATCAAAGCCGTCCGCTGAGAGGGATCGACGCGGGCGATCCGCGCGATCACCAACCCCGCTCCGAAGGCGATGACGCACAGCAAAAACACGATCACAAAAATCACCGCCAAAAAGTCGTAATCGCGATCGGCGAACGCCCTGGGAAGCGATACCGCCGCGTTCGAATAACAAAGAACGAGCAGAACGATCGAATTCAAAAGCTTGATCGCCGGCTTGAGCGGATCGACCCGCCGAGCCCCAAGAATCAATCGGATCGCGATACCTAATAGTGATGGCATAAGCACATATATTATCAAAAAACCTCCCGTTCCGCCCGACGCGAGTTCGTGGAGATCCTCCGAGTAATCGCCCTGAGCCAAAAAGCCTACTCCGTGCATCGCGAGCGGCGTGGTGATCGGGCTTAAGATCGTCGATCCCAGGACGAGGCCCAGACTCAAGGCGAGGTCGCCGTTCTCGTTCTGGGTCCACGCGGTCGACGATCCCGCGATCGGCATCGACGCGACGAGCGCGAGCCCGACCAGGATGTTCTGCACCTCATCCAAGTCGTGCCAAAACCGCATCACCTGCGAGACGACCGCGATGTAAGCGATCGGAATCAACAAATTCGCAAGCAACCCCGCGATCAGCGTGACGGGGCGCTTGCCGAGCGAGCGTAAATGCTCGGTTTTCACGCCCAAGCCGGCGCTCAAGAGCAAGAACGAAAGCATCGCCGCGGGAAGGCCGATCTTCGTCGTCTCGCCCAGGAACGCGACTCGTCCGAGCGAGACGTCGCGTATCGCCAAACCCGCTCCAGGAAACAATCCCGCGATCGCGTACGACGTGAGCAACAACGGTAAAAAATACCTGTGTAAGAGATGCTGAATTTGAGAGAACATTGTTTGATCGCTTAATGCTTTTGTCATCATATCGTCTCGTCTAAGATCGTATCGTTCCGATAGCGAGGTCGACGGTCGACCCGCTCGGTCCGGCGCCGCGCCGTCCCCGGATCCATGCAAAGCATTCTACGCGCCGCGCGGCGAACTTGACGGCTCGATACGCCGCCGCCGGGTCGCGCGGGACGCGATCTCTACGAGAGCAAACTCTTTATTCACACGGAACTTATAACGATCGCCGCGGGGCGATCACGCGTTCGATCATGAACCCGAATTTATACGCCGATCCCGTTAAACCGATCGACTCGGCGAAGTACCGCCCGCTTAACGCGCGTGATTCGCGCGGCGAATCGCCCAAACCCGCCGATCATCACGCCTCGACGACGGTCGATCGAACGAAACCCGCGGATCGTCAAGCCTCGACGACGGTCGATCGAACGAAACCCGCGCTCAACGCCTCGGCCGGACGCTCGATCGTCGCGGCGGGTCGTTCGATTTCGACCCTCTCCGCGGGTTTTCCCCGCGGTCGTCGCATCATCCCCGCCACCGTCCCCGCGATCAAATGTTGAACAAGATTGTAAAAAATAATAGGTAGCATGACGAGGGGGTGATTCGCGAGCGCCATCACCGCGAGGACGAGTCCGCTGCCGTTGTTATTCATCCCCAGGCCGAACATCAACGCCGCGCGTTGCGCCGGCTCGACACGCGCCAGCCGCGCCAGCAACCAACCCCCGGCAAACGCGGTCACGCATAATAACACGACGATCACAAGCACGATCGCCAGATAATCGCCGTCGAAATCGGCGAACACCCGGGGCAACGACACCGCGGCGTTTGAATAACACAGACCCAACAGAACGATGCTGTTCATCAGCTTGATCGCCGTCATCCGCTCGTCGAGCCGTCGCGAGCCCAAAACGAACCGAACGGCCAACCCTAAAAGTGAAGGCGTGAGCACGCATATCATTAAAAACATTTCCGAGCCCCCCGCGGCGAGCTCGTGCAGATCCTCCGAAAGATCCCCCGTCGTCAATAACGCGACAAAATTGAGCACGATCGGAGTCGTCAAAGGACTCAAAAGCGTCGATCCAAACACGAGCCCAAGGCTCAACGCCAGATCGCCATTCTCGTTCTGCGTCCACGCCGCCGCCGATCCCGCGATCGGCATCGAAGCGACCAGCGCCAAACCCGTCAGCAAATTCTGCGTCTCGTCGCTATCATTCCAAAATCTCATCAATTGAGAGATAATCAAGATAAACAGAAGAGGAATTGTAAAATTGGCGACGATCGCGATCACGGGGACCCAGGGCCGACGCGTCAGGTTTTTTAAATGTTCAAGCTTCGCCCCCAAACCCGCGGAAAAGAGCAGAAATCCAAGCATCACCGCAGGAAGGCCGATCTTCGTCGTCGTTCCCCAAAGCGCGATCCGCTCGATCGTCACTTCGCGAACCCAAAGCCCAGGGCCGGGAGCGAACGCCGCAAGCAGGTACGCCGCGATCAACAGCGGCAAAAAATACGCGTGAAGCGCCGCCTGTACCCGTGCGACGATCGATCCGCCGCGTTTTTGAAATAACGGATTTGGCATAAAATTCAACGATGTGATTCCCATTCGTTCCGTTCCCATCGTCGCTCGAACATCCATGAAGGGGGCTTCCCACCGATCGAATCCCCCGCGACAAGAATACTATTCGAAATCTCCACCACCGCGGCGTCACCTGAATCCATTCGGTTACTTCAAACTCTTGGCGGCATTCCACTTTCGACGCCTATCCCGCGGGTGAAAGCGATCCGAATGCGTCCTCCTTCAGAGCCGGCGACGATCCGGTGCTCGCCGTCGCAATCACCACTCGCTAGTGGGGCACGATCTCCAAGCCTGCACTTATGAAGCCGAACCGCGTCGATCAAAGACGATTCCAGGAAAAAAAGGGAACCCGTGTCGACGATCGAGGCATAAGATGAGGGATCGACGAACGACCCCGATCAATAAGGAGCCGAGATGAGGCCGATTCGAACCGCCGCGGCGCGCGATTTGGGAACGCTCTTTCATACCGGCGTGCTGACGAACCTGAGCGACGCTCAGCTTATCGAGCGATACACCGCGCAACGCGACGACGCCGCGTTCGAAACGCTCGTCGGTCGCCACGCACCGCTCGTTTGGAACGTCTGCCGCCGCGTCCTCGACGACCGTCGTGACGCCGAAGACGCGTTCCAGGCGACTTTCCTCGTCCTGGTCGATAAAGCCGGCTCGATCCGCGTCGGCGATTCGCTCGCGCCCTGGCTCCGCGGGGTCGCCGTACGCGTCGCCAAAAAAGCGCGCGCCGGGGCGATCCAAAAACGTATACAAGAACGCTCGCTTCAATCGTCTGATTATATTTCGATACACGAGTCCGACGATTCGTCGCGACCCGAAACGAATGAGCATATCCAGATCATTCGTGAAGAGATCGACCGTCTCCCCGAACATTGGCGGCTCGCGCTCTCGATGTGCCGGCTTGAGGGGATCGGTTACGAGGAGGCCGCGATTCGGCTCGGCGTGCGGACCGGGACGATCAAAAGCAGGGTCGCTCGCGGGACCGCCAAACTCAAAACGCGGCTCATCCGCCGCGGAATCACCCTCACGACGGCTCTCCTGGGATCGTCGCTCGCCGATCACGCGCGAGGAACGATCGTTCCCGCCGCGCTCGTCGAAGCCGCCGGCGCCGCCGCGGCTCGATACGCCGCGGGCAAAACCGCGACGGTCGCCTCCGTTTCAACGACAGTTTATCTACTTACGAAAGGAGCGGTGCATACCATGTTCCTGACAAAACTGACTTCGACACTTGTGGTTGTGGCGGCGCTGGGCGTGGCGGGCGCGGGGGTGGGGATGATCGCAACCCAAGGCGGAGGCGCGGGCGACGATCTCGATCCGAAGCAACCTGGAGCGGTCGCACTCCAGCCGCCGCAACAGCCGACGATGCAGCCTGCGACGCCTCAACCGGAATACCCGCAGCCTGCGACGCCTCAACTGGAATCTGAAGACGCCGATCCGGCTCATACCCGATCGGTCTCACTCCAGGCGCCACAACCCGCGGGCGCACAACCGCCTACGCCGCCAACGGCTCCTTCTCAACAACCGCCTATGCCGCCAACGGCTCCTACTCAACAACCGCCTATGCCGCCAACGGCTCCTTCTCAACAACCGCCTATGCCGCCAACGGCTCCTACTCAACAACCGCTTATGCCGCCAACGGCTCCTACTCAACCCACGAATCCACAATCGCAGCAGCCTCAGCCCAGCGTGGACACCACAGCCGGGTTGCTTCAACCAACAAATGAACTCTCACCTCATAACGATCAAAACGTGCCGATTTTTTATCAACCGACGGCGCCGTCGCGCGTTACGGATGTGACGAGCGATCGTATTTCCCGCTTGAATTCGACGCCTCCTACTCAACCGAACGCTTCGGGAGACTTGGCGCCCGCGGATCGAATTCCATCAATCCCGCGGCCCGGGGCGTTCAGAAACGGCTTGAGGACGGTGGAATCG
>JAKBCQ010000357.1 GCA_021807585.1 Planctomycetota bacterium
AAAACCGCGCCGACCGGACCAATCGCTTTCCAATCATAAATTATAAATATTCATACTCTACACTATATCAAATGCACACAAAGCCCGTCATGAAGCGATCCGGCATAAACGCGACACGTTTCCAGCAAGACACATCTAACGCGGCTGAGCCGCAATCATACTAACCCGACGCGCGAGCGAGGGTCTTCTGATAATATCGTGAAAACTTTCGATTGATCATTTGATCGGACCCTCGCTTGCGCGTCGGGTTAGTATATTCTCTAATTCCGTTCGCTCAAAAGATGCGCGCTCGGCGCGTAGAAGATACAGACGAAGACTCTACAAACCAGCGGCCAATCAATCGTCGTGTTCGCAGAATCGAATGAATCATCCAATCGCGCTACCGTACAAGGTCATTCGACCGACCAATCAACTCCAAGTGAATCGAATTCGGTCGCGTGGTTCAAACCACAATCAAATATGCTTTCGGCTCGACAACCAAATCCAAACATTGCCGGCGCCGTGTCTCGCGCCGTCGTGGTTCGGTCACTAAACCTTCGCGCCGCTACATCCTTTCGTCGACGCGGCGCGCTGTTATGCTGTCTTTGTTGATCCCCCCGCTGTTCAATCGGGATTCTGTCGATCCCGGATGATGTAGGAGCTTTTACATGCGTTCCTATCTGATCGGACTTTCGTGTTTGATCGCGCTGATCGGTCGGGCGAATGCGGATGGCCCGGAAACGGTCGATTGGCCCGGAGTCGGCAACGATCCCGGTTGCATGCGATATTCCTCGCTTGATCAAATCAACCGCGAGAATATTACTCGACTCAAACCGGTCTGGACGTATCACACAGGCGAGCTTGAAGGACGCACGGGTAAGACGATTGAATGCACGCCGATCATCGTCGAAGGGGTGATGTTCCTTACCACCGGATACCTCCGAGTGGCGGCGCTCGACGCGGCGACCGGCAAGGAAATTTGGCGGTTCGACCCCTTGAAGGATCATCCGTTCGAGCACCAACCCGCCTCCGGCGGAGTCAACCGAGGGTGCGCGTACTGGTCCGATGGTAAGACCGGAGGCGACCGGCGGATCATTCACGGAACTTCAGATGGTCGTTTGTTCTCATTGGACGCCGGGACCGGCAAACTCGACTTGAAGTTCGGCGAGTCTGGAATTCGGAATCTCCGCAAGGAACTCGATCCGAAGGTCGCTCGGCTCGCCTACGGACCCACGTCGGCGCCGGTCGTTTGGAAGGATACGATCATCATCGGAGTTTCGTGCGGAGAAGGACCGGGGATCACCGCTCCAGGAGACATCCGAGCGTTCGATATCCGCACCGGGGCGGAGGTTTGGCGGTTCCACACCGTTCCTCGGCCGGGTGAGTTCGGAAACGAGACTTGGGCCGGCGACTCGTGGAAGGACCGCGGCGGAGTGAACGCCTGGGGCGGACTCAGCGTCGACACGGATCGAGGGCTGGTCTTCGCGGGCCTGGGTTCGGCCGCGTTCGATTTCTACGGCGGCGACCGCCGCGGCGACAACCTGTTCGCGAATTGCACGATCGCCCTCGACGCCAAAACGGGCGAGCGAGTTTGGCATTATCAAACGTTGCGTCATGATCTTTGGGATCATGATATACCGGTCTATCCCAATCTCGTCACCGTCACCCGCGACGGCAAAAAGATCGACGCCGCCGCGCAAGTGACGAAAACTGGTTATGTGTTTTTATTTGATCGTGTTACAGGCAAGCCTCTCTTCGAGATCAAGGATCAACCCGTTCCGCAATCCGACGTACCAGGCGAACGGTCGTCGGCCGCTCAGCCGATCCCAGTGAAGCCGCCCCCGTTCTCGGCTCAGTTTCTCGACGAGACGAATCTGACGGATATCGGCGCAGCCAATCATGCTTATGTATTAGAGAGACTGAGGAGGATTCGAGGCGGGCCGGCGTTCAACCCGCCGAGCACGCAAGGGACGGTGGTGATTCCTGGATATCACGGAGGGGCGAATTGGTCGGGGGCGTCTTTCGATCCGACGACCGGCCTGCTTTATGTGAACTCGAACAACATACCGAACATCATCACGCTCGCCGAATCGAAGGAGGGCGACAAGTCGATCAACGGACCGTATCGTCACACGGGATACACGCAGTTTCTCGACCAAGAGGGGTATCCGGCGATCAAGCCGCCTTGGGGCGTATTGACCGCGATCAATCTCAACACGGGGGAGTTCGCCTGGCGAACACCGCTGGGAGAATATGCCGAACTGACCGCTCGAGGCGTCCCGCGAACGGGTACCGAAACCTTCGGGGGATCGATCGTAACCGCGGGGGGCCTGGTGTTCATCGCAGGCGCCAAGGATGAGAAGTTCCACGCCTTTGACAAACAGACAGGGCGATTGCTCTGGGAATACGTTCTCCCCGCGGGGGGCTATGCAACCCCTTCAACTTATCAGGTGAAGGGTCGACAATATGTCGTGATCGCGGCGGGAGGCGCGGGCAAACCGAGAACGAAACCGGGCGATTCGTTCGTGGCGTTCAGCCTGGAGGATTGAGCGCTCGATCGCTAGGCTGCGATCCAGACGTATCGAATCGAAAAGGCACAGCGACTATAAATAAGTGGTAGCCGGCATGATTACCCGCTTATTACAGAAATTGAACGCCCGGATCAAGACGGGGACTCTTCCGACGCTTCCGCTTGACGATAATGCATATATTGATTGATCGGCGCGCCTTTTTTTTGCGGATCGGACGCAATACAGACTCTTGAGTAACACGAGGTTGCTGTTCTCGACGGTGATGTACGGCAAGGGAATGACGAACGACCGCCGCTTCCTTGAGCGCGCCCTGAGCAATCTCCATGAAGTTCTGGAGGATGACGGGCTGAAGTTCGTCTTCAGCCGATTCATCGCCCCGGCAGGCGACGCGGTTCGATTCGCAAAGTCGACGGATCGGCGCTTGACGGGCTCGATGAACGAGCTGATCCAATCCGCTACGGCTTTGCTGATCGAGGGGAAGTCGTCCCTCTTCGATGTCGGATCCAGGCTCAACGACGTGCTTTTGTCGGCGCCGACTTCGAGTCGCTCCGATGGGTACGGCACGCCACGAGACGCGTTCAAATCGTTCAGCCTTTTAGACTGATCAAGAAATCGTCATATTAACCAATCAGTCAGAGAGCGACTCTTTCTCCGGAAGGTGAGGTGCGACGGCCGTCAGCATCTTGTCGACGCCCTCAACCGCGGAAAGGGCTTCTTCGGGTCGGACGTGAGGCTTGAATTCCAGGAGCTTTTTCGAACGCGTTCTCTGATCGGCGGATGGAAACTGCTTACAAACGTAAAGAGCGGTCCCAAGTTTTTCCAGTTCGGCGACGTTACTTGACCCAATCTGATCGGCGACGAATTTGATCGCCGTCGCGTACCTTCCCAGGGTCTGCCGATAGCGCTCGAAAAGGTTTCGGCCCCCCTCGCTGGTGTAAAGGCTTGGTCCGTAGGGTTCTCTTGGTTGGACGGTGAGCAACATATCGGCGCGTAAAGCAGTGATTTCGTCGTTGAGATCGAACGAATACGGGCCGTGCTTGTAGAGCACAAAGTCAAAACCAAGCGGCACTTCAGCCAATTGTTGAAGGAAGAACGTCGCCTTTTGAAGGTGCGTTTCACCACACCAACTCCCTTTATCTTTCAGTTGATCGAGGAGCGTCAGGAGGACGACCGCACGTTGCATCCGGTTCATGTTCATAGCTTTTCCTCGGACTTCGGCGCGATGATCGTCGGCCTTGACTCTTTCAACCATCGATCCGCGTCTGCGAGCAGATCCGGCCTGATGAAAACGTAATCCACGGCGACGACCGGGACTCTGTTCATCGTTTCGGATAGTGAAAGACAAGATACGGTCCGGCCATCGTAGTCGCGGACAGGAAAATCAAGCGAGCGGCCCTTCTCCTTATATCGGTCGTAGTATACGTCTGCTTCATTAAACCGGATTCGGGCCGCATTGTAAATAGCCTTCGCAGCATCCGGATTGACGGCGACATCATCGGGGTTCCGTTGATAGAGCCGCTTAAAGTGTTCTCTCTGGACGATTCGACGTGCAGGGTCGTGCCCCGGGCTCTTCGGATCACGCGCGGCCGCGAGAAACCCCGCAGTAACTTCGTTATCCGTCAGGTTTAGATGATCTTCGAGATTCGTTGAGAAACGTCCCCCCGGCAGCCAGGCTTTGAGAAATTCTTTGAGGTGGATGTCGTAAATACGGCGGGTTTGGTGGAAATATAGCTGCGTGTACATAAAATAGCGTGCAAGCAACAAGGCTTCCGCCGAGTGCAATCCTCCCTCGTCAATCCCGAGCGTCGGAGGGCCTTCTACGACTTTGATGGACTGAGACGCCGAATTCGTAGGATCAGAATCCGTTTTCGATAACGTCTCGGCGCGCCCGTCATACTGAACAATTGATGGAAGTATTCGAATGGTATCGATTAAGCGGAAGTGATCAAACTTTCCATAAGAGACTCCCGTATGGTGAGAGTCTCGAAGAAGGTAGTCGATGCGATCCACACCGAAAGCGTTGCCGACGATGATTTCCGAGAGAATAACCTCCAAGTCGGAGAATGGGGCGTCGCGATATTTCTTAGGGCCGACGGCGAGTTTT